>CAYNMO010000120.1:0-7544 GCA_964398155.1 uncultured Actinomycetota bacterium
GCCTGAGCTCATAAGCAGCAAGCTCCATAACGTCTCTTATTTGTTTTATTCCGGCAATAACAGCAGAAAAGGAAACAAATTTGCTTTTTGTGTTTGCAGCTATTATCCTTGCAATAGTAGTCTTGCCGCTTCCCGGAGGCCCCCAAAAGATCATTGAATATAATTTGTCATTTTCAATTATCTGTCTGAGAATTTTGTCCTGTCCGGCAATATGCTCCTGGCCCAGAAAAGCATCCAGCTTTAAAGGCCTCATTCTTTCCGCCAGAGGGGCATAACTTATTCTGTTTTTATCAGGTGTATCAAAAGAATCAAATAAAGTCATTTTTAGTATCCGTGTGTTTAAAATATAAATAATTTAACCGGCTAGAATCTTTACATAAAGATTTCTGTTTTTTGGACCATCCAATTCACAAAAATATATTCCCTGCCACATCCCAAGAACAAGTTTTCCGCCGCTTATTATTAAATTAAGCGAACATCCAAATAAAGAGGATTTAATATGGGCATCAGAATTTCCTTCATTATGCGAGTATTCTTCTTTGTAAGGGATCATTTTATTAATTTTAAGCCTTATGTCATTTTTAACAGACGGATCAGAATTTTCATTTATGGTAAGTCCGGCAGTAGTATGGGGCACAAATAAAATACAGATTCCTTCAATTATTTCAGATTTTCTCACAAGGTTTTCGATTTCGTCAGATATATCAATAAATTCTACTCTTTGAAAAGTTTTTATATTTATTTGTTCCAATTTGAGGCTCCTGATAATAATTATTTTAAACCAAAATGATATTTTACTGAGAATTTATAAAAAGATATATAATTTAAAAATATTATAGTTTAAAAAAAATTATTAATAAAGCAGGCCTCTTCCCTTTATAATCCGTGTTACCTGCGAAATAAATTGATTATTTGATATTAACTTTATAATATATTCATTGTATGATTCCGGTTCTTTTTTAGCTATTCCTTAAATTTTTACAAAGTTGCAATTTATTTATTTTTAAAATATCTATTAATATTAGAAGCTGAAAGGCGTAACATGCAAAAAATTCCAAAAATTGAAACAGGGGTCTTCGGTGGTTCAGGGTTTTATTCTTTCCTTGAAATAAAAGATGAGTTTTATCTGAATACACCTTACGGGGCACCTTCTGATAAAATAGTTATAGGCGAAATTGATGGGCAGGATGTTGCATTTATCCCAAGGCACGGGAAAGGCCACACTATCCCTCCGCATATGATAAATTACAGGGCTAATATTTTTGCCATGCATATGCTTGGAGTCAAACACATATTTGGCCCATGTGCCTCCGGCAGTCTTCAGCCTGGGATAAAACCCGGAGATTTTGTAATATGCGATCAGTTTGTAGACAGGACCAAAGGTCGTCTGGATACTTTTTATGATGGTCCAAAAACATTACATGTGTCTTCTGCTCTGCCTTATTGTCCTGATTTAAGAAAAATTGTACTTGAGAGTGCAAAAGAATTAAATATTACATACCACGAGAATGGCACCGTTGTGGTAATACAGGGCCCCAGATTCTCAACAAAATCAGAAAGCAGATGGTACAGTGAGCAGGGGTGGGAAGTAATAAATATGACCCAGTATCCAGAGTGTTATCTTGCAAGAGAAATGGAAATATGCTATGTAAACATATCATTAATTACAGATTATGATGCAGGCATTGAAGGAAATAATGATATAAAACCTGTTACTTATGATGAAGTTGTAAAAGTTTTTAATGATAATAATGCAAAACTCAGAAAGCTGCTGTTTAGTGCCATACCTAAAATAAATAAAGAAAGGAACTGTCTTTGCGCCACAGCTCTTTCTAATGCAGCAATGAACTGATGAAAAAATATGCAAAAAACACTGCTAGTATATAACATTTTTTCAGGCGGAATTAATTCCGAATTAATAAAAAAAATTTTGTTTTTATTAAAAACCAAAGGTTTTACTGTTGATAAAATTAAAACCTCCGGAATTGGCGAAGCTTCCGAAGAAATAAAAAAATACATCCAAAGTAAAAATAAATCCATTAAAATGGTTGTAGTTGCCGGAGGAGACGGCATAATCAACGAAGCAATAAATGCTCTTGCGCTTACTGGCATCCCCCTCGGCATTATTCCATGCGGGACAGGGAATGTTTTTGCGAAAGATAAAAAAATTCCTTTTTCACCCAAAAAGGCAATAGATATTTTTAAGCCAGTAAATCTAAAAGAAATTGATCTGGGCATAGTAAATGATAAAAAGTATTTTTTAATGATGTGCTCTTGCGGTTTTGATGTAAAAGCAATTTCTGATTTAAATCCTGCGCTTAAAAAAAAGTTTAAGATTCTGGCATATATATATCATGGAATAAAAGCATTTTTTACCTATAAACCTGTTGAGCTTGGAATTAGAATAAGCGGTGAAAATATTCTGTGCAAAGGATATTTTTTTATCGCAAGCAATGTCAGGTCTTATGGCACTCCGGCAGCACAGATCGCACCGGAAGCTTCAATAGATGATGGTTTGCTTGATATATGTGTTTTTATAAATAAAGGGAAAATCAGTATTATTGCCAGCGTTTTGGCAATTTTTGTTAAAGCTCATATTAACTTTAAAAATGTGTTTTATATAAAAACCGATGATGAAATAATTGTAGAGCAGGGCAGTTCTGGTGCAAATAAAAAAAGCAGGCATAACAGCCCGATGGTTCAGATTGACGGCGATGTATATGGCAGCCTTCCGGTGAGAATAAAGGTAGTAAAAAAAGCCATGAATGTTTTTTTACCCTGAATTTTTATTGAGACTAAAACCCAAACAAATGGTTTACATAAACTAAGCCAATTACCAGTGGTTAATTGTTCTTGGAAAATAATTATCTAAAACGGTCTAATTAAGAATATTTTAAGCTTAATTTAAATAAACAATTCATTAAAAACTAAGTTAATCACACCAGTAACCAATTGGATTCCAGTGAACAATTAGCTAAAATGGTCTGATTAAACATATTTTAAGCTTAATTTTGATAAATAGTTTACAAAAAACTGAGTTATTCAGCAAGAACTAATTAGATTCTGGTTAATAATTGGCTAAAATGGACTAATTGAGAAAATTTTAAGCATGGCTGGAGTAAATGTTCCTACAAAGCCTGGCTGTTTACCAGCAGCCATCTAAGGATTGAGTTATTTTTTAAAAAATTAGTTATGATTTTTTATAAATTTAATAGTTTTAATAGAATAAGAAATGATCTGGCAGTCATCGTTAATATCGGAGATGGCGAAAGAATGCCCTGACAAACATCGGAAGTTTAGCCAAAAAATGAAAATAGTTGTTGCTTGTGATAAATATAAAGGGAGCCTTAGCGCAAATGATGTCTGCAGTATAATTGCAGGCTCAATAAAAGATATTGATAACACCATAGAAGTCATAATAAATCCGATGGCTGATGGCGGAGAAGGCACTGTTGAAACTCTTGTTGAAAGTTTAAAAGGCCGGTACGAAGAAGTCAGAGTAACCGGCCCTCTTGGCGACTATGTTAATTCCAGGTTCGGGATAATAAACAATAATACTGCAGTTATTGAGATGTCTGCTGCTTCAGGGCTATGGCTGGTGCCTTACGACAGAAGAAATCCAATGGAAACTACCACCTATGGCACAGGAGAACTCTTAAAAAAGGCTGCTCAAATGGGCTGCAGCAGGGTTATTATGGGTCTGGGCGGAAGCTCGACAAATGATGGAGGAATGGGAATGGCCCAGGCACTTGGTGCCAGATTTTATGACAGCAGGGGAAGTCTTCTTGGTCTGGGTGGCAGCCAGCTCTCCAAAATAAGCAGAATAGACATTTCTTCTCTTTCCTCTGATGTTTTAAATATGATATATGAATGTGCCTGTGATGTTGAAAACCCTCTTACCGGTAAAAACGGTGCTGCATATGTTTATGCGGCTCAAAAAGGCGCAGATTCCGCTATGATAAAAGAGCTTAATAGAGGGCTTATTAATTTTTCGAAAGTAGTAAAAAAAGATATCGGGAAAAATATAAGGGATTTAAAGGGTGCCGGAGCTTCAGGTGGTCTTGGAGGAGGCATGGTTGCCTTTCTTAATGCTAAACTAAGAGTCGGAGTTAATATAATAATTGATGTCACTGGTCTTGATGAAAAAATTAAAAATGCCGATCTGATAATTACGGGTGAGGGGGCTTTTGACAGGCAGACATTTTTTGGGAAAAGTGCATATGGAGTTGCAAATCTTGCAAAAAAATACAATATTCCAGTTATTACCATTAACGGTTCTGTTCTTGTAGACCGAAAATCTGTAAACCGAAGCGAGAGCAGTTTGTTTGCAGGTAATTTTTCTATTCTAAATAAACCAATGGATCTTTCGGATGCAATTGAAAATACTTCGGTGCTTCTTGAAAACATAACAAAAGAAGTGATGAACTTTTTTTTGAAAATAAAAAGAAAATAATTTCGAATCTATGAAATTTGTTTATTTTATTATTCAATGTTTATAAAATATGTTTTAAACTGATAATTTAATAATATAAAAGGCAGTTTGCTTTATATAAACTAAGAATTTATTGTGAAAAATTTGCTGATACGGACAAATTAATAATAGCTTGTAAGACATTAGTCTGATATCAGCAGTATATTGTGTTTGCCGGAGAGTATCAGAAGTGTACTTGATGCTTTTTTGGGTGAATAGGCACATATGGTAGTTATTTTAGTCTGGCGGATATTCTATTTTAATAAAATACAGGTCTCTGGTGAAAAATTAGCCAAAATGGTCTGGTTAAACATATTTTAAGTTTAATTTTGATAAATAATTTGCAAAAAACCAAGTTATTTGCAATAAACCGATTAACAATACTTTTAAGGGGGATTAAATGAATTCAATAGGGAACGTGGATCTTGAAAATCTGCAAAAATTAAAAAGCGGCAAAGTCAGGGAGATGTTTTCTGTCGGCGACATGCTGCTGATTGTAACAACTGACAGGATATCTGCTTTTGACTATATTCTGCCTTCACTGATTCCAGGCAAAGGGGTAGTTTTAAATAAAATTTCAAATTTCTGGTTTGATTATTTAAGCGATGTCATTGAAAATCATCTTATAGAAACAAATTTTGATAATTTTCCGCAAGAGCTGAAAAAATACAGAGAGATATTAAAAGACAGGTCTGTTCTTGTAAAAAAAGCAGATATTTACCCTATAGAGTGTGTTGTCAGGGGATATATTACAGGTTCTGCCTGGGATGAGTATATTAAAAGCGGTAAAGCAGGAGATCTTGTTTTGCCAAAAAATCTTGAATTTGCAGCAAAGCTTCCTGAACCAATTTTTACTCCGACAACAAAGGAAGATTCAGGACATGACCAGGCGATAACAATTAATGAGGCAAAAAACATGTTTGGTACTGAAATTGTCTGCCATCTTCAGGAAAAAAGCATAGAACTTTATAAAAAAGCCAGCAGTCATGCACTAAAAAAAGGGATAATTATTGCGGACACCAAATTTGAATTCGGCAATTTTAATGATACTGTAATTTTGGTGGATGAAGTTTTAACTCCTGATTCATCAAGGTTCTGGTATCTTGATGAATATAAACCGGGTTTGCAGCAAAAAAGCATGGACAAGCAGTTTGTGAGAGATTATCTTCTTTCTTCAGACTGGGACAGAAACTCGGTTCCACCGAAGCTGCCTGAAGACATAATAGAAAAAACAGCAAAAAGATACATTGAGGCTTATCAGAAGATAACAGAATAATAACTCGGGAGTATTTCAAAATATTGCAAAAAATAATCTGAAGGCAAACAATTACCAATGATAATAGACGTTGAATTAAATAATAATTTCAGCACAAGCTCGAAGCATATGGATATTTCAGGATATGTATGCGGAGTTATTGATATAATAAGAGCCACTACGACTATATCAGTCATGCTTGCCAGAGGCGCCAGTGAGGTAGTAATAGCCAAAAACAAATCACAGGCTTTTTTATTAAAAAAATTATTCAAAAACTATCTGCTTTGCGGAGAAGAAGGCGGCATTCCTCCAAAAGGATTTGATTTCGGAAATTCTCCTCTGGAATATTCATCCATGAATCTTAAAGGTAAGGGGATAATCCTAAAAACAACAAACGGGACAAAATCATTTTTTAAGACAATAAATTCAAAAAGTTCGTTTGCTCTGTCACTTGTCAATTTAAGATATACATGCGATGCCATTATTTACGAAGCAGAAAAAACCAGCTCAGACATATTACTTTTGTGCTCCGGAGAGAAGGGTAAAACAGCTTTCGATGACGTCTATGCTGCAGGGATAGCTGTTAAAATTTTAAAGGAAAAAAGAAGCAGTATTATGCTGAGCGATTCTGCTTTAATTGTTTTAAATAACGCAGGAGCGCAAACAGATACATCTGAAGCGCTAAAAAAATCTATAAGCTACAGGTCAATGGTTAAAGCCGGAATGGGAATTGATCTTCAGATTTGCTGTATGTCTGATTTATATGAAGTAACCGGCAGGCTTTATAAATATGAAGAAAAAACATGCGATTATCAAAAGGAGATCAGTGACTTTTTGAGGAATTCAAATATTTTATCCGGTATTTTTGTAATAAAACCCTACAGGCTGCAATTTAAATCAAAAACCGGCTAATTTAAATTAGCCGGTTTTATTAATACTGCAAAATATTAGTTTGCGCATTCACCAAAGTATACAGTACTTTCTATCATCTGCATGTCCTTTGATGAAAACCAGTACTTGCCTTCAAGAACAAGATCTATCTGTATAACATAATTTCCAGGCTGCTTTACATCATTTATAAGCATATCTACTTTAATTGTTTCTCCCGGTGCAACGTTATTGCTAAGCGGAGTTCTGCTTGTGCTGTCATAATCGCTTGCGTCGGTGTCCTGTCCGTAATAGTGATATCCGACTCTGACGGAATTAACTGAATCATTTCTCCATGTAAAATCAGAAGTATTTTTTATTTCAACAGTTACTATATTGTCTTTACTGGTGCATAGAAAACCTGGTATTGCTCCTTTTAGCTCTGCTCCTGCTTTTACTGTATCGTAATCAGTGAGGTCTTCGCCTTTGACAGAATCGACGATTTCTTCCTGGACAACTTCGTCGCCACTGACAGCTCCTGAATCCTGATTTTCGCTTTGAGAATTATTTCCGTCTGAGGCGGTGCTGCTTCCGGCTCCGCATGATACCAGTGAGCCAATAATTAAAAAAGAGACTGCTATTATTGAGATAAGAATAGTAATTCTAATCCTGTTGTGGCGGGTCCGACTGTTATTTATCATTGTTAACCTTTTCTGTTTCAATCTTTTATAATATTAGAATCTGTTTAAATATATTTTAAGCTTACTGCCAATAAAAATGGTTTTTATAATTCTGACAATATTAAAATTAACATGCATTATAAAATACAATTGTATTTTTTTGAATAAAATATGTAAACTTAATATAATATAAAATTTTTATAATAAATAATTTTTTAAATTTAAGAAGGGGCAATATGACAGCAATTGAAATTGTGGGGATAATATCTAT
>CAYNMO010000121.1:0-4334 GCA_964398155.1 uncultured Actinomycetota bacterium
TTTTTATTGGCGGCATGGAGAAATCAAAAAATCTTTCAGTATTTTATAAAAAAATAGCTAAAGATGCCGGTGTGGAATTTCTTAATGCTGGGGATATTATAAAATCAAGCGATATTGATGGCATCCATTTTGAAGAAAAAGAACATGAAAAATTAGGAAAAGCAGTCGCGGAAAAAATTAAGAAAATATTTTAAGAGACTTTAACGTTTTTTGTGCAAACTCCTGATTGATATAAATAGCCTAAGGGGAAATTAAATCCTCTTAGGCTTAAATTATGCAACAAAAGATTCTATCCCTTCCTGAAAATAAATGTTTGACTGTGACAAAATTATTGACCATTTTTTTATCATTCCTGTCCGTTTTTTAGTAACCTCCGTTACAGCAAATACATAACAGATAAACATATTTTTTAATATGAGCTTTAACTCGCTGCTGTTTCCAGAGGCAAACAGGTTTAGCCGGCATTCGGCTTGTAGTATCTGCAGTAATCTGATACCGGACATATTTCACACTTTGGCCTTCTTGCAATGCAGATGCTTCTGCCGTGTTCCAGTATTTTGTGGGAAAAATTTGTCCAACTGTCCTGGGGAATAATTTTTCTAAGATCCAGCTCTATTTTGTCGGGATTGTTATTTACAGTCAGGCCAAGAAGTTTTGTTATTCTTAGCATATGAGTATCCACAATTATACCCTGTTTCCCGAAAGCGTTTGCAACAACCACATTTGCAGTTTTTCTCCCGACACCATGCAGCATGACCAGCTCGTCGACGTTTTCAGGGACTTTTCCTTCAAATTTTTCCATTATATCTTTTGAACATTTCATTATCGCAAGAGATTTGTTTCTGAAAAACCCTGTCTGCCTTATATAGTCCTGCAGTTCCATCAGATCGGCATCCACAAATTCCTGCGGGTTTTTATATTTTTGAAATAATGCCGGAGTTACCTTATTTACTAGTTTGTCAGTGCACTGAGCAGCCAGTATGGTTGAAATTAAAAGCTCAAAAGGATTTTTAAAATCAAGTGAAGTTGTAAGTGCATGCGGATAAGTTTCATTTAAAAGTCTGATGATTTCGCTTATATTGTCAACTGCGAAAATGTGAGGCTCTTTATAAGTTATACCATATTCTTTAACCATTATATCGTCTCCATATCGTATAAACTGGTAAATTTTATTTTTTTTTGTTTTTTAAGTCTTTAAGAAAAGAATCCATTCCATCCTTGTCAAGCGTATTTACGATGTCTTCTTTTTCAAGCCAGCCCTTTCTTGCAATATTAACACCATATTTGTAATGGGAAATATCTTCAGCATCATGAGCATCGGGATTTATAAAAATTTTTACTTTTTTTTCTCTGGCGTATCTGCATAATCTCCAGTCAAGATCCAGCCTAAATGGGCTCGAATTAATTTCAATTGCAACATTATTTGCACCGGCCGCATTTATTATTCTTATCATATCAACTTCATAAGGCTCTCTCTGAAGCAGGAGTCTTCCTGTGGGGTGGGCAAGAATTGTAGTATATTTGTTTTCTATTGCTCTTATAATTCTCTCAGTCATTGCTTCCTGACTTAGATTAAAATTAGAATGTATGGCAGCAATAATAAAATCAAACCTTTCCAGTGTTTCGTTTCTGTAATCTAAGCTTCCGTCAGCAAGTATATCCGATTCTATTCCCTTAAATATTTTTATTCTGTTATTTTTGATGCAAAATTCATCAATTTCTTTCAGATAAGCAGAAATATTTTCCTCTTTTATCCCGTTGGCATAAAAAGCTGATTTACTGTGATCACTGATACCTGCGTATTCAAAATTTTCCAATACCAGTTTCTCATAAAGAACTTTTAACGACATATTTCCATCACTAAAAGTTGTATGAATATGGAAAACTCCTTTTAAATCTTTTTCTTCCACGAGCTCAGGCAGGTTTCGGCTCAGAGCAGCTTCAAATTCACCGTTGTTTTCTCTAAGTTCCGGCTCTATATAATCCATATCAAACAATGCGTATATGTCTTTCTCATCCGTGCACTCAAGCAGCCTGTCTTCTTTGTAAATTCCATATTCATTGATTTTAATACCCGCATCCTTTGCTATTCCTCTAAGGACTGTATTGTGTTCCCTGCTGCCGGTGAAATGATTAAGAAGATAGGGATATTTGCTGTCTTCAACAATTCTCAGGTCTGCATTAATGCCAAAAGTTAGCCTTATTGCAGATTTAGTCTCTCCTTTTGAAATAATTTCATCTGTCTCCTCAAAGCTTGTGAAATAATTCATGACTTCCATCGGATCGGCGCCATCAATGGTTCCTGCAACAATATCTATATCTTTTACGGTTTCTTTTTTTCTTCTGAGGCTGCCTGCAACACAGGCCCTTTTGATATTTTTGTTTAGTTTAAGTTTATTTACCAGTGATTCTGCCAGATCCCAAGCGTCTGCAAATAAATAAAATTCTTTGAATTTTTTTATGGAATTTATCCCCTTTAATATGTTTTCCTGTGTTTTTTTGCCAAAATTTGGAAGATCTGCCAATCTGTTTTCATTAATAGCTGTCTCAAGGTCAGAGATGCTGGCAATATTTAAATTGTCATAAAGAAATTTAACTTTTTTTGGTCCAAGGGAATGAACCTTAAGCAGCTCAAGAAGTTCCGGCGTTACGGATTCTTTGAGTTCATCGTAAAAATCAAGATTTTCATCATTTGCAAGTGTTTTAATATGATCAGCCAGGTTCCTCCCAATTCCCTTTATTTTTAGTAAATCGTCTGTTTTTGTGTTTTTGCCTATATCCAAATCGCATTTTTCCAAAGCACTTGCTGCATTCTGGTACGCTCTGATCTTGAAAGGATTTTCACCTTTTAATTCAAGCATTATTGAGATTTCTTCGAGAATTTTAACTACTGAATTTTTATCCATAAAATGAAGCCAGCCTTTTTATTGCATTTATTTTATCGTTTCTGTCTATCTTGCTTTCTTTTAAAGCAGTGTGAAGGATATCTATTGATTTATTATATGTCTCCCTGTCAACAGGGAAAGGAATTCCATCTTTGCCGCCATGCGCAAAACTAAACCTCGCCGGATCCTTAATACTGTAAGGAGTTGAATAAACAAGTTCGGAAATCAAAGCCAGTGACCTTACAGTCTTAGGGCCAACTCCAGGCATTGCTATTAATCTTTCAAAATTTTCAGGTTTATTTTCATATGTTGATTCAAATATTTTAGAAAGTCTTTTAACTTCAATATCTGTCATCCTAATATCATGTCTTTTTGGCATAGTATAATTATTATCGGTGCTGGAGCTTATTTTTAAAAGATCGGCTATATTTTTTTGAGGTTTTTCTGCAGAAATATCTGTTATCATTTTTCTTGCACTGGCGCTTTCATCTGAGACAAGGTTCATAACATCATTTTTTAAATCACAGGAGATTGCATTATGGGGCTCACTTACAAAACTCTCCACGGTGTCGCTTAACCACTGGTACCTTCGCGCATATTTTAAATCTTCGTTCATTCCCTGTTGAACTACAGCCCATTTCCTGCCGTCACTTCTGAAAAAAAATGAGTGATGATAGAGCTGATATCCGTCCTGCAGGGCAGAGCTGTCTACTTTTGCAACAATTTTGCTGGTGTAAACAAGACCCTTAAAATCCAAACCTTCTTTAACGGAGGCATTTTCTATTTCTGAAGGTGTTTTTCTTGAAGTTCCACCTTTCCCACCGGCGATATAGTACCCCAGATCGTTTTGGAGGCCCCTTGCCGCTTCTTTAAGTGCACCGCAAACCGTTGTGGTAACTCCGCTTGAATGCCAGTCAAAACCCAGTACACAGCCAAGAGCCTGAAACCAGAAAGGATCGGCAATTTTATTTAAAAATTCATCCGGACCAAATTCGCTGGACATGAAAAGCATTATCTCTCTGGAGAGTCTTTCCATTTTTTCAAATAACCAGTACGGAGCTTTGCCCCCATGAAGCGGTAAATTGGTAAGTCCTGTTCTCATATTTAAAGTATCTGGCTTTTAATTTATTGTGTAACAATTATTATGCTTTGCCTGCCAAAGGCTGATATCCTTTAAATTAAGGCTGAAATCATAATTAATTAATGGAAAAAAACTAAAATTGTCATAAAAACATATAAATTAATTAAATTTTACAAATAACAAATTTTAAACAATAAAAAAGGCATTTAATATTGTCAGGTAAATTTTTTCAAAAGAGAGGGATAGGATAAATATTCACAATTAAATCTGTTAACCTGTAATATAGTCACAAATGCGCACAATTAATTTCATTTGTATCGATCGCCGCACAACAAACAAAAAACCAATTGGCAGGGCGTACTGTGCGA
>CAYNMO010000121.1:4344-6825 GCA_964398155.1 uncultured Actinomycetota bacterium
AATTTATGCCCATCAGATATGTTGCACTTTGTTTTAATGAACAAATCTCAAATGGAAATTAATTAGTTCCCGGCAAATAACTTATTTTCTAATGGATTATTTGTTTATATCAGACTTAAAATTTTTTGGTGGTTTAAGCCCTATACAAATTATTTACCACTAACTGATTAATATTTTAGATTAAATATTCTCATAACAGAAATAAAAAAATGATAAATTTAAAATTATCTTCAATACTTACCACGATAGCAGAAATTTCAAAATTTCAACCTGGTGAACAAAAAATTGTCATTAATCTTAGCAGAGCTTCAAGATCAATAAGGGATTTTGAGGGCAGCATTACGGAGGCATTTAAAAGCGGCAGTCTGCAAAAAACCCCGGGGATAGACTCGTTTTCTTACGAAATAATAAAAGAATATTTTGAAACCGGATCAATTAAATTATTTGAACAGATTAAGAATAAATATCCCGAAGATCTTATAAAGATAGTAAGGCTGTCCGGTATAGGGACCAAAAGGGTATTTGAAATTTATGAAAAATTCAATATAAAAACCTTTGAGGACTTAAAAGATTTATTTGCTTTAAATTATGATACAAAAAATCTTGCAGAAAGTTTCGGAGCAGACTGCCTGTTTTTAGAAAGAGTGAGGCATTCCGTAAATTATTTTGAAAGCATTGCCGGTAAATATCCAAGGTGGCTTGTTTTAAAATTTACAGAAAAAATTATTGAAGCCTTGCATGAGCTTGACGAAGTATTTTCTTTAAAAGTTGTCGGGTCTGTCAGAAGAAGGAAATCAACTGTCGGCGATATTGACATTCTGCTATTGCCAAAATTTAATTATGGGGAAATAGATTTAAAAAGATCAAATGAATTAATAAAAAAGATAAGCAGACTTTCTTTTGTAAAGGGAATTATTGCCGGGGAAAAAAGAAAAGAAAACATAAGTGCAAAATTTTCAACTATTTACGGCACAGATACTGAGATTATAATAACTTCAAGAAAAATGTGGCCGTCAGATTTGCTCTTAACTACAGGAAGCAGAAGCCATCTGGAAAAATTAGAAGCGGCCGCAAATAAAAGAGGCTGTTTTAATGGAAAGTTATTTGATTTTTCAATGATAAAATTTACTGAACTGAAACAATATAAGGGCAAAGAATCAGTTTATGAAGATGATTCATATGTCTGCCAGGAGGAAAAGCATATTTATGATTTTCTTGGGATGCAGTATATTTTCCCTGAACAAAGAGAAGGATTTGACGAGATCGAGCTTGCAGAAAAATCCTGTCTTCCTGAACTGGTAAAAATGGAAGACATAAAGGGAGACTTACATGTTCACTCAGATTTTAGTGACGGAATAATGGATATGAAAGAATTATTTGAAAAGGCTGCAAGCCATAATTACGAATATCTTTCTTTTTCTGATCACTCTGGAAGCAATTTATACGGAAACGGCCTCGATAGAAAAAGACTGGATGAAAAGATTTTATTTGTAAAGGAACTTAATTCAAACCAGTCCGGCATTACTTTTTTAAACGGTTCCGAGATAGAAATAGACCAGGAAGGCCAACTAGACTACGATAATGATTTTGTAGGTGAATTTGATATTGCTTTAGGCTCAATTCATAAAGGTTTTAAGTTTGATGCTAAAATCAATAATATGCATTTTGAAAATGCCATGAAAAATAAAAATATTGATATAATCGCCCATCCTACCGGAGTAGTATTTGGAAGCAGAGCTCCGTATTTTCTCGATGTCGATTATCTAATTGATTGTGCCTCAAGATACGGGAAAGCAATTGAAATCAATTCTTACTATATGAGGCTTGATTTAAATGAAGAAAATTCAAGGAAAGCCAAAGATGCAGGGATCATGATATCGATAAACACTGATTCACACAGGCCAAATAATCTTGACATGATAAGGCTTGGCGTGGATATTGCAAGAAAAGCCGGCCTGAAAAAAACTAATATTATTAACACCTTCAGCTTAAATGATTTAAGAAACTGGAAAAAATCCAGATAATTTCTGAAGACCTTTTATTTTTTATACTTAAAAACTTCATCACTATCAAAATCAGGTGTAAACAAATCTTTTCCCTCAGTATGTTCTTCAAAATCCTGGATTGCGCCGTTATAAAAGCCAAGTCTGTCTGCATAATCAACTATCCTGTCATACTCATCTCGGTTTATCCTCCTGTTTATTTCGGGATAGCAGTCAGATTTGTACAGAGGTTCATATTGTGACATTATGCTGATATAAACATCTGTTGACAGTTCATTTTTAATGAAATCAAGCGACTTCTTTATTTCACCTGAAATACCGGGAAGAATCAGTAATCTTATCATGAGTCCGCTTGCAGCAATTCCATTTTCATCAGTTTTAAGTCCGCCCACCTGGCGATACATTTCTATAAGTGATTTGCGGTTATTTTCAACATAATTTTTTACTCTGGAATATTTATAGGCGCTCTCATTTTCGC
>CAYNMO010000121.1:6835-7525 GCA_964398155.1 uncultured Actinomycetota bacterium
TATCTCATATCAGGCATATATATTTCAATAAATCCTTCAAGCATTTTGATTGTATCGGGATTTTCATACCCGCCCGAATTATATACAACAGGAATTGTCAGTCCATTTTCTTTGGTTCTTGCTGTGCTTAAAGCATCCATGATATGCGGAACCCAGATAGTCGGAGAAACAAGGTTAATATTGTGGCACCCCTGAGTCTGGAGATCAAGCATGCAGTCTTCAAGCTTTATTGTCTGCTCATTTTTTAAGTTTAAATTATCACATTCCTGGCTTATCTGGTAGTTCTGGCAGTAAACGCAGCTCATATTGCAGTGCTTAAAAAATATAGTTCCCGATCCTTTATCGCCGGAAACAGGCGGTTCTTCCCCGTAATGAGCCATTCCGGTGGATATTTCCGGTACGCTCGAAGCTCTGCAGAATCCGTCACTGCTTTTTAATCTGTTGATCCCGCATCTATGGGGACACAAATTGCAGCTTTCAAGTAAATGTGAATATTTAAAATCAATTACCATAAAAAATTTATTTGTATTTTTAAAAAGTTATTGTCTGCAAACAGGAAGATTATAACAGCAGGAATAAGTAATTTAAAGAAAAAGGGGACGTTAAAGAAAAAGGGGACGGTCCTCTTTTGAGCACGGTTTTAGCTATTTACTAAGAAAAAGGGGACGGTCCTCTTTTGAGCACGGTTTT
>CAYNMO010000122.1:0-5526 GCA_964398155.1 uncultured Actinomycetota bacterium
CATTAAAAAAAAACCATAAATAAAATTTTTTTTATAACTATTGATTATAGGAAAATTATGATTAAAATATAGTCAATTATTACTAATTATTTTGAGAGGTAAATATGGCAACTAAAGCTAAAGGTGCTGGTAAAGGCGCTAAATCCAAAGAAGCAGGAAAAGGCAAAAAGAAATAGTTTTTATTTTTAATAGACCCTGTTCGTTTTTAAAAGGCGGGCAGGGTTTTTAATTTTAAACAGGCGTTTTATAATTAAACATCGCATAAAAATAATGCAGACTGGTAAAATCAGAGTCAATGCTGGTACTTACAAATCAGTCCAAATTCACTAGATCTGTTGTTATCAGGCATACATTTTATTTAAAACATATTCTTTTTTGCAAGAATATAAGTTACCACACCTGTAATAGCTCCGGTTATGAGAACAACTATCAGAAACCCGAAACGAAAATTCCCAAATGGGACAAGGACATTCATGCCAAAAAATGATCCGATAATTGTAGGGACAGACATTACAATAGTAATAGAGGTCAGTATCTTCATGACCATATTAAGATTGTTGTTTATGATTGACGCAAATGCATCCATTGTACCTGACAAAATATTGCTGTATATATTAGCCATCTCTATGGCCTGCTTGTTTTCAATAATTGCATCGTCAAGAAGGTCTTCATCTTCAGGATACTGCTTTAAAAATTTAAGTTTCATCATTTTTTCAAGAACAGCTTCGTTTGCTTTAAGGGAAGTTGAAAAATAAACAAGACTTTTTTCAAGCGAAAGAAGCTGAATGAGTTCTTTGTTTTTCATGGATTTATGAAGACTGTTTTCAATAATCTGGCTTGTCTTGTCAATCTGCTTAAGATATTTCAGGTAATAGTTTGAACCCCTTAAAAGCATCTGAAGGATAAATCTGGATTTTTTATAAGTAAAAAAGCTTTTAACCTTTCTTAAAGCAAAATCTTCAACAGTTTTATTATCAGAAAGGCAGACAGTGACAATTATGCTATCATTTAGAATTATTCCAAGCGGAATTGTAATGTACTGTACAGATTTTTCTTTAACTTTTTCAACATAATTTATTACGGGAATATCAAGAATAATAAGTATTTCTCTTCCTTCTATTTCAATTCGGGAGCTTTCCTCCTTATCAAGGGCAGCTCTTATAAAATCTTCGGTAAAATTACCTTCCTCTACAACTCTTTCTACCTCTGCATTGGTAGGATCTTTTAAAAGCACCCAGCAGCCTTTTTCTATCTTGTCAACTTCTATGGTCTCATTTGAATCAACCATTGTTCTTAATATTGTAATCATATGCCCACCATAAAATCATCTGTCTCTAAGTTTTATAAAAATGATGCTACCGGCCAAATCAGGCTTGTTTTGGAAATAAATCTTTTTTGGTCAATAAAGCTGTCAATAAAAATAATTACAGCGTATGAGAACTGAAACTATTGATTATTTATTTACGGACAAGCAGCCGGATGATTTGGGCTGTTCTAAAAATCTGTCCTAAAAATTATGTTTAAATTTAATATTAAAAAATAAAAATTGCAATATGCAATACTTATTATTTTATTATTTTTATTATTGATTAAGGTTCAGTAACTCAATTACTGGTGAATTATTTATTTAAATCAAAGGTAAAAAAAATTTACAGGCCTGGCTTTTTTGACAATTATCAGTTGAAAACTTATAAATATCAGAGAAAATACTGCTTAAGTGCCGATTTACGGTTTTTTTATGGCTGAGAAAATTGTGCATGTTTCCATTGTAAGCCTTTCGGCGGTGACATCTGAAAAACCGGATGAAGAGACAAGGGATGCAAAATCATCGACAGGCGGAAAATCCTTTATTGTCTTAACAAGATACATATAAGCATTTTTGTTTCTGGTGAGCGCTCCGCCTATATTTACAAGTATCCTGTTCATATAAAAACTGTAAAGTTTTCTAAAAAATGGCTTGGATGGGAAATTAAATTCCATAATAATCAGTCTTCCTCCGGGTTTTGCCACTCGGAAAAATTCTTCAAGGGCCTTTTTTCTGTCAACCACATTTCTAATGCCAAATACAATGGTAATGAGGTCAAAATAATCATCTTTACAGCCCAGGTCAATTACATCTCCCTGAACAAATTTAATCTCGGGATTTGGCTTATTTTCTGGCTTAAAATTGATTTTTGCCATCCTTTGCATTGCGACTGCCAGCATATCTTCTGAAAAATCAATGCCGGTAATTTTTGCGCTGCTGTCTTTAATTTTGCTGGCAATATTTAAGGTTGAAATGCCTGTTCCGCAGCAGGCATCGAGGATGAATTTTTCACTGCCGATTATGTGCCTGGAGAATTTCTTTCTCCAGTATTTTTCAAGTCCAAGGCTTGTAAAATAATTGGCAATATCATACTTTGAAGAAATATTGTCAAATAACTGCTCTACTTTTTGTTTTTCCATAATAATGCCTGACCGGGTAATTAAAATCAGATATATCACTGATTAATTTATTATTAATTATTATAAATTGCACAATTAAAAGATCGCAACTGGCCTGCCAGACAAATCAGGCTTTCAGCCTGCATTTATTTTTAACAGAAAATGATAATAGTAATTATAAAATTAATATGCAAGAAGAAGTAATAAAAAATCAGAGGGCTTTCTTTCGATTGCCCCCTGATTTTAGTTTAATACTTCAATATTTAATTATCTTTCTGGTATCTTATTTTGCAAACTGTTTCCTTACAACAATAAGAGATGCAAGTCCGGCAGCTAGCATTAAAATACCGATTAATGCAAACATGGGGTTTGAACCAGTAAATGGAAGTTCCGTAATTCCTGCAACCTTTATGTCTCCACCAGCACTTATGCCTTTAACTTCAACAACTTCTTCAGTCAAAGCTTCAACTTTAATTACAGGAGGAACTCCTCCTCCGCCAGTTATAATAGGTACATCCTGGACAGGAAAGAGGTCAATCAGTTTATTAGATGTAATTTGTAAATCTGCAAACAATGCGTTGCCGCCAATATAACGAGTATATACAGCTGGGTCTATATTGTAACCAGGAGCAGACATTTCCTGGATAGTATATTCTCCCCAATAAAGTCCCTTTACAATAATTTCACCATTTGCATCTGTGGCAATATCTTTATAATTGTCGGGTCCAGGAATACCCAAAAAAGTTATCCTGTATACAGCACCAGGAACTGGAGCTCCTGTGTTAAAGTCGGTCTTTGTCAAAACAATTGCTCCCCAGGCACTGTAGGTGCCTTCTGCACCGTCAAATGGTTCGCTGTAGTTTTCAATTACAAATCTCTGGGAATCTACTTCTCTATATATATATTTTGGTTTTCCGTCATCGCTGCATTTGGTACAGGTACTATGGCCATTACAATGCCAATGCCTATTAGTGCCAGAACCTGACCAGCATCCATTAAAACAAAGTCCCAGCCAATTGTTGGAGTATATGCCATCCTTGCTGCATTTAGTTATGGTAGTGTGCCCATCACAGTCCCATTTGCAATCATAACCCCAATTACCATGATTGCATGTAATATTGGTGTTTAGTTCCTTAACTTCATTTGGAAGACCTTCAAGAACTATTCCACCGACTGCTTCACAAACATCAAACTCATTTACATATGTTGTAACTTTGTATTCTGGGTTATCCCATTTAATGCTTACATTGCCGCTATGAGGAGAACCGTTATGCCAGCACCACCAATACCAGCCAGTTAACCACATTCCGTTTGTACAGGTTTTAACCTCTGTTGTTTCGAGTGCATCGCTTAAGACAGGTTCAGTCTTAACAATGGGATCATCTCCCAGGGCTGCCGTATTAATAATAACATGATCTCCTGGCACTGGATTAAGAGGGTCATCTGGGTTATCCTGGGTCATTATTACCTGATAATCCTTCATGAATTGACCTACAACATCTCCATCTTTATAATTTGGATCAGTTGTATCGGTTATGTTTTTGTCTCCTGGAAGATCGGTAATATCAAGTTTTGTGTCTTCATCAATATCAACCCATGCAAACATATTTACCTGCATCTCTTCATATTGAGGAAATCCTGCTCCCCACCAGTAGAAAAAATATGGAACTGTAGCTAATCCATAGCTATCATCTGTTATTGTCCCATCTCCGTCATTATCAATGGTTTTCTCATCAGTTGCGTCAGTTAATATTACTTCATCAGCATCATCTTTAACATCATTCATTATTGAAGTTGTTTCAGTAACAAGATCTGTAGGAGAAAAACTTACATTATATGAACCTTCAAGCAAATACCAGTAAGTTACTTTATTCTGGTCTGTTACTTCAGGAACAAGTGGGTTTTCCATGATCGCAGTTGCCTCAAAAGTATTGGTATCCAGAGAGATAGGATCTACTAAAGGGTCATCATCAAGCGTTACTACTAATTCATTTACATTTTCATCATCAAGAAATTCAGGAACAGTAAGAGAGTCATCCAATTCTTTGGCATCTACATAATCTGCTGCAATTCCCTCTGCGGCATCTACAATTTTTTCAACATCGCTTCCTGCGGGAGGAGTATCCCCTTCAATTATATCTTCTACTGCTGCCTGATTATCAGAATCTGTCGCTCCCGTAGCAGAAATTGCAATTATTTCTACAGCTGCAGCCTGCTCATCTGTAATGATAACTCCGCCATTATTAAGCTCACCCGCTAAAACTTCGCTCACAAAATCCCCGGTATCTGTATAAGCATTTGGATCGTCATTTGGCAAAGTGCCAGGATCAATGCAGAGAACATCTGTATCAGGTATAGGCTCGCAGTTGTTATCGTTTGTGAGATCCATTGTCATCTGCCCGTCATCAACACCAGAATAAGTGTAAATATCCGGATCGGGTTCTACAGGAGTTTCTGCAAATGCAAGTGCGGGAAGAGTAAAAAACGTGACCATCATAACAATTAATCCGATGATCAAAAATTTCTTCATAATACACCCCTTTGTGCTTAAAAAAAATGTTTTACTTTCTTATATGTAAAAGGCTGTCTTATTAAAAAGGATGGTAAATCTTTAAAATAAAATTAAAATACAAAAAATGACTATAAAAATAAAGCAACCACCCTTACAAAACAAAAAACCGCCTAAAATTACTTTAGCCGGTTACGCCACTTGCTCCACTTTTTCCAAAGCGTCCATTCTAAGAAAAAGTTTCACAGCATCTAAATATTTAATTAACCATATTATACATTATTTATAATAAATGTAAAGTAAATTAATAATATATATAGCTCTATTTAAGAACTAATAATAATTACTGAATATATTTATTTTTTTTAATTTTTCATTTAATGTTTATTATTTTTTTGGCATTATTTTAAAAATACTAAAACTAAAATTAGTTTATAAAGCAATAAACAAATTACTGCATCTGACCTGATCAATGTAAATGTATTTATTATAATAAACACAATTACCAGCAAGTTTTAAAGATTTAACCACAAGTTACGATAATTTATACCGGCATATAAAAACCAGGGGGAGATTTTGATCTTCCCCTGGTT
>CAYNMO010000122.1:5536-6285 GCA_964398155.1 uncultured Actinomycetota bacterium
CTGGTTTTTATGGACAACCGACTTTTTGTAACTAATTTAATTCTTTATTTTGCTGGTCTCTTCCTTAATGAAAGTGCCAGTATTAATGATAGAGCACCAATTAAAAGAATGCCTCCAAATATCAGCAGTATATTCTCACCGGTAAATGGAAGTTCTTTAATCCCTAATACGCTTATTCTTGCTGGTTCCTGAGATAATTCTTCACCAGTTGCAAGACCTAAAACTTCAACCTGAGCTGTTGATGGTGCTGCAGTTGCAGGAGGAGTTGTAGGTGGAGTATATGTATTTGTTACTGTAAGAATTGCATCTAAGATTTTAGAATTATCCGCTCCCGTTCCGGGTATGGTTATGGTTACTGAATTTCCGGCATTTTGAACAAGATTAAATCCTGCAATTACATCAAAAGTTGGTGTAGCAGAGTAATTGGGATTTATCGTTTCAGTAATTGTATAATCTCCCCATGCAAGATTGCTTAATACTGCCGATGCTGTTGTTTCTCCAGGCGCAGCAGTAAGTGTAACTGTTGCCGGAATAAATCCAGCCGGACCAGTTACTGTAAATACTATACTGTCCCCTGCAAGCATTCCTGTTTTATTAATAGTTATTGAGCCTGGAATTACAGTATTTGTTACATCTACCCTATGAGTCAGAGCTGCGTCCTGACCGTTGCCTATTATTACAACGACTGAGCTTGCAGCAACTGGTGCCTCACCATTTACTACAAATGAAGGTGTCTGATATCCGCTCAT
>CAYNMO010000122.1:6385-7380 GCA_964398155.1 uncultured Actinomycetota bacterium
TGGAGTCTCAGTTATTGTATAAGTCCCCCATGGAAGATTAGTAAAGGACAATGATTTTCCTTGGCCAATACTACCACCAAAGTCGTTGCTTCCAGGACCATCTACATTAAATGTAGCATTATCGCTTCCACCAACTACTGTCTTTTTTATAGTAAGTGATCCTGGGATTACAGTATTTGTTACATTTACTGTATAAGTCAGAGCTTCGTCAGTTTTATTACCTACTATTACAATAACTGAGCTTGCGGCCACAGGAGCCCCGCCATTTACTACAAATGATGGTGTCTGATATCCGTTCATTGGAGTCTCAGTTATTGTATAAGTCCCCCATGGAAGATTAGTAAAGGACAATGATCCGCCTTGGCCAATAGTACCACCAAAGTCGTTGCTTCCGGGACCATCTACATTAAATGTAGCATTGTCACTTCCACCGACTACTGTCTTGCTTATAGTGAGGGAGCCCGGAATTACAGTGTTTGTTACATTTACTCTATATCCCAGACACTCGCAATCTCCATTACCTATTATTACATCAACTGAACTTGCAGCGACAGGTGCCTTACCATTTACAATAAATGAAGGAGTCTGATAACCATTCATTGAAGTTTCAGTTATTTTATAAGTTCCCCATGGAAGTTCTGTATTTGACCAGGATTCGCCTGAAGCAAGAACAATCGAGCTAAAGTCGTTGTTTCCAGGTCCGTCTATATTAAATGTAGCTTTGTCGCTTCCGCCAATCACTGTCTTAGTGATTACGATAGAACCTGGCTTCTGTTTGTTAGTTATAGTTATAATCTTTGGATTACAAATTGTGCCATCTCCAAAGTTAACAGTAAAAGTCCCACCGTTATCTACTAAATTATAATCAGCTTCGAAACATTCCATAGCAGTGTAGGTTCCTGGCAGAACAGCAAATACTGTCGGGCTGCCTTCTGCAAATGGATGATAAAGTGGAAGGCATTTACCATCAAGTTTTACCAGGAACTTATGGTTGT
>CAYNMO010000123.1:0-7354 GCA_964398155.1 uncultured Actinomycetota bacterium
TGTTGTGCAAACCGGAAGAGAAGCAGGGGCGAAATTTCTTATAAACAGTGATGCACATCTTCATAAAGGTCTTTACTATTGGGACATGCAGATTAAAGTTGCCAGAGGTGCCGGACTTGGTGAAAGCGAAATAGCTGAGATATTTGAAATAAATACAAAAGCACTGCTCAAGAAAATCGGGTACTGATAACAATTGCCTGCTGTCTTTAAAATTTATTTAAATTTTGTAAATAAATATTCAGGTTTTACTGGTGAGAAAGATGGAGAAGGTCTTATATATAGATTGTTTTAGTGGAATCAGCGGGGATATGATGCTCGGGGCTCTTGTCGATCTTGGAGTTGATTTTAATTTTTTAAAGGAAGAATTAAAAAAAATAAAAATCGCCGGCTTCGAGATGGAATGCACGAAAGTTAAAAAGTCAGGAATTTCGGCCTCAAAGTTTGAAGTAAAAGTTACCGGCAGCCAGCCGCACAGAAGTTATTCTGACATAAAGGCACTCATTACTGATAGTACAATCAGTCAGAGATCCAAAGAAACTGCCCTCGCCATTTTTGAATCAATAGCATTAGCCGAGGCAACTGTTCATGGTGTGGACAGGGATAATGTTCACTTTCATGAAGTAGGTGCGGTTGATTCAATTATTGACATAGTGGGGACCTCAATTGCAATAACCAAACTTGCTCCCGATAAAATTATTTCAGCCGATATTCCGCTTGGCACCGGTTTTGTTCAGACAATGCACGGTATGCTTCCCGTTCCTGCTCCTGCAACTCTTGAAATTCTAAAAAACCTGCCGGTATATGCCGGTGATTTTGATTTTGAGGTTACAACTCCAACGGGAGCGGCAATAGTTAAAACTCTTGCTAGTGGATTCGGAGGGATACCTCCAATGAAAATAAACTGCATTGGATTTGGGTCAGGGAGCATTGAAGCCAAAGGGAAACCTAATCTTCTCAGGATTTTACTGGGAGAATTGCTCGAAGACAAAAAGAATAAGGAGGGTGCTGATGTTTCAGGAGAATATGAAACAGAATCTGAAGACATGGTTCTTCTCTCGGCAAATATTGATGATATTTCTCCGGAAATAACAGGATTTATACTGGAAAAACTGTTTGAAGCAAAAGTTGCAGATGCATGGACAGAGCCAGTATTTATGAAAAAAAACAGGCAGGCTGTTAAAATAAACATACTTTGCAGGCCACATGAAGAAAAGACCGCTCTGGATATATTATTTAAGGAATCTTCAACTCTTGGAGTCAGAAGCCAGCATGTAAAAAGATATCAGCTTGATCGCGAAATAAGGATGGCAATTCTTCCTTACGGAGATGCAGAAGTAAAAATAGGATATTACAAAGGTGAAATATCATCTGTTTCCCCCGAATATGAATCATGCAGAAAACTTGCGCAAAAAACCGGCAAACCCCTAAAAGAAATTTACCAGGATGCCGTCATTTATTTTAAAAAACAAATCCTTGTAAAGAAATAGGGGACGCTCCTCTTTTGAGCACGAAATTAGCATAATTAATTTCAGCCATCGCTACCGTTTATTATGGTACCATTGAAATATTGTCTCTTATGCCGCAATTTAGCATATTACAGACATCGTGATATCCAGAAGTATAGCAAAACAGGTAATAACTAATATAAAGCTATACGGAGTCGTTGGTATTTTTGGTCCGCGCATATCAGGCAAAACAACCCTTAGAACCTCTGGATTTTGTTTATTCCCTGACTAATGCGGCTATACCGCCTGTGTAGTAAGGTTCTGAGAACAAAACACTCTTGGCTCTCTCCTCAGAAATTGTGATGCATGCACCTATCATATCAACTTTACCTGCAGTCAAAGCCGGAATCATTCCGCCAAAATCCATATTGGTGATTTCAAGCTGCATCCCCAGTTTCTGTGCAATATACATCGCAAATTCTATATCAATGCCGACTATCTTCTGGTTTCCATCCATAAAAGAAAAAGGCTCAGTAACTGCTGCTGTCCCGAATCTGAGCGTTCCATTGTTACCTGTCAGCTCAATGGCTGGCATTGCCGCCGGGTTTCCTTTTGCTGGAAGCCAGCGTTTTATCATCTCATCATAAGTTCCGTCACTCTTTAACTGCGTGATGACTTCATCCATGGCATTTTTCAACTGAGTTGCATCGAGAGCCACAGCAAAGCCATAATTATCAGTAGTAATCATGTCAGGCAGAACTATTAGTTCTGAATTCTTGGCGGCGATATTTCTTAAAATCGGCTCGTCATAGGCAGCGGCATCAGCCTTACCAGATTTTACAGCCAGGCATGCATCAAGCACAGTGTTATAGTATTGAAATTTGGCATCAGGAAACTTTGATAATACCAGCTGATCTGCAATTGTTCCTGTTGGAACAGCAAATTCTTTTTTTGCAAGTTGTGAAAGCAGTGTTATTTTTGCCCTGCTGCTGCAGCCAAAAATACCAGTGAGAATCACAATAATAATTATTGCCGTTGCTGCAATAATTATTGATTTTTTCTTAAACATCATAAAACTCCTTTATAATTTATTTAAAATTGTAAAAACAAGTCAGATTATCTAAAGTTTTTAGACTGTGTCCCCAAAATAAAACTATTATATCCTTTTAAATCACATTAAAATCAAATTAATAACAACTAATTCATCAATTCATTGAAAACAGGAACTATTTTTAACACTTTATCATTATTGTTTTCATATTTCCAGTATTAAACTGCTTTTTATATTGATACAAGTATTATATATAAAAACACATACAGCCCCAAACAACGGTATTAATAATTATTTAAAGCAATTATGCGACTAATTATTTTACAAATATTTAATAATATTTAAAATTACTGTACAATTTATTGGAAATAAGGGTAGTTATATTTTCAATAAATTGTACTAAAATTATAACTGACGAGACCCGTAGCAACTTTCGAAAACAATGCATATGCCGGGAAAGGCAGATATTGAAAAAAAAGGTTTTAGCTTTAGTGCTCCTGCTTCTTCTTTTAATGACAATAATATCGTGGAGCGGGTGTCGCAGCAGCAATAATAAAGATAATATCTACTCTTTTGATGACCTTGAAACCGCAAGGATTGGAGTAATGACCGGGGCGACTGCTGAGCAGCTGGCTCCGAAATTCTTTCCCAAGGCAGATGTTAAGAGCTTTGATGATACTATGGAAGCAGTCGCCGCACTTCTTTCAGGGCAGGTTGATGCTATTCTTACAGGTTATCCGACTGCTTTTAATCTGACCAAATATAACCCCAGTCTGCGATATCTGCCTGAAGCTCTTGTAAATGAAGATACCTGTATTGCTGTTAAAAAAGGCAGCGGGGAACTGCTTAAAGCCGTTGACAAAGTAATCACGGATTTAAAAGCAGATGGCACTCTTAAGGAAATGACAGATCGATGGTTTAAAAATGACTCCACACCATATGAGATAATTGATCTTCCTGTACCCAAGGAAGGTGAGGTTCTAAAGATAGGCGTAAATGCAACCAGAGAGCCGATCTCTTTTCTGGATGCCTCAGGCAATGTAACCGGCATCGACGCTGAACTTGCATACCGAATTTCCATAGCACTAAATCGCCCTGTGGAATTTATGGACATGAAATTTTCTGCCCTTATCCCGGCTTTGCAGGCTGGAAAGGTTGATCTTATAGTAACTGGCATGTCTGCCACTGATGAGCGGAGACTTTCTGTAGATTTTACCCAGTCTTACTTTGCGAATTCCCAGGTTTTTACTGTAAGAAACTCCGGCGGAGTAAAGGGTCTTGAGATGTCTGCTCTTGAAGACATCAAAGACAAGCGCATTGGAGTATTTTCCGGAACAATTCATGACAAATATATACAGAACAATTTTCCAGATGCAAAAATATTTCGATACAATTCAACCGGGGATATGATACTGGCTCTTAAAGGTCTCAAAATAGATGCCGCTATTTTTGACATGTTTTCAGCCAATGCAATCATAAAAAATAACAATGATATGGCAATTCTGACAAAAGATGTCCTGGATGTTCCCCTGGGTGTCGGATTTAGTAAACAGAATCCCCAATTGAGGGAGCGCTTCAATAAATTCCTTCAAAAAGCCCAAACTGATGGCACAATATCCAAAATGCACGCAAGATGGTTTGAAAATGATCCGGAGTCAGCCGTAATGCCTGATTTTGATTTTTCTCAGGGCAAAGAAAAGGTGGTTCTGGGTGTATCTGTTGCCGATCTGCCTTACGTAGCATATATGGATAACCGCTACGCTGGTTACGATATTGAAATGATATCAAGATTTGCACAAAGTGAAAATATCAGCCTGGAAATTATTACAATGGAGTTTTCAGCACTTGTCTCTGCACTCGCTTCAGGCAAGGTCGACATGATTGCAGACGGCATAGCCATTACTGAAGAGAGAAGCAGACAGATAGATTTTTCAGATAAATACTTTGATTCCAAAACCGCAGTGGCAGCAATGAAAAGCAATATTGCCGGCTTAGGGACTTCCCAGTCCAGGTCGGGGGTTCTTTCTTTTTTTAACGAAGTAAAAAATGCTTTTTACCGTAACATTATTTTTGAAAAGCGCTACCTCCTTATTTTTGAAGGTTTAAAAACAACTGCAATAATTGCCATTTTATCATGTATTTTTGGAACCCTTCTTGGAGCATTAATATGCTTTATGAGCATGTCCGGCAGGAAAGTATTAAATATTATTGCCAGGACTTATGTATCGATACTTAGGGGCATTCCGGCACTGGTATTACTAATGCTGATCTTTTACGTGGCTTTTGCTTCAGTTAACATAAGTCCGATAATAGTAGCAATGATCGCCTTTGGACTAAATTTTGCTGCTTACGTTTCTGAAATGTTTCGAAGCGCTATCCTTAGCATTGACAAGGGACAGTATGAAGCAGGTATTGCCGGAGGCTTTAGCAAGCCGGCAACCTTTATTTATATAATAATGCCGCAGGCCGCCAGGCAGGTTATGCCTGTTTATAAGGGAGAGTTTATTTCTATGGTCAAGATGACTTCAGTAGTCGGCTATATCGCTGTCCAGGACCTGACCAAGGCCGGGGACATAATAAGGAGCCGAACTTTTGATGCCTTCTTCCCCCTTGTAATGGTGGCTGTCCTTTATTATCTGATATCATGGCTGCTGGCACTGTTTCTTGATTATCTGGCGTATAAAACCGATTCCAGGGCTCAGAGAGACAGGACAAGAAGAAGGCAAAAAATAAAGGAAGCAAGGTCAGAGTTAAAAATGAAGGGATTACAGGGGTAATAAATGATTAAAGTTACAGGCCTGTCAAAAAAATTCGGGACTCTTGAGGTTCTAAAAAACATTAGCCTGGAGATACAAAAAGGTGAGGTTGTTTCAATTATTGGCCCATCTGGATCAGGAAAGAGTACCTTGCTTCGCTGTATAAATCTGCTTGAAAAGCCAAGCAGCGGAAGTATTATGATAAACGGAACTGATATCATGGCCAAAAATGTCAATGTGCCAAAAATACGACAGAAAATGGGCATGGTATTCCAGTCTTTTAATCTTTATTCTCATCTGACTGTTCTAAAAAATGTAACTATCGGACCCGTAAGGCTGCTTGGTTTCGGCAGATCTCAAGCGGATAAAAAAGCCATGGATCTTCTAAGGCTTGTGGGGCTTGCCGACAAAGCACAGAGTTTCCCCGATGAACTTTCAGGAGGTCAGAAACAGAGGGTGGCAATTGCCCGCTGCCTGTCAATGGATCCTGAAATCATGCTTTTTGATGAGCCAACTTCGGCGCTCGACCCGACAATGGTCAGTGAGGTCCTTGCGGTTATTCGCAAACTGGCAAAAGACGGAATGACCATGGCAATAGTAACTCACGAGATGGAATTTGCCAAAAATGTCTCAACACGGGTATTTTATATGGACGATTGTATGATTTACGAAGAAGGAACTGCCAGCCAGATCTTTGGCGACCCTCAAAAAGAAAAAACAAAGGCGTTTATTAACAGGATAAGGTCACTAGAATATGATGTTGCCAGTAAAGATTTTGACTTTTACAACCTTAATGCCGAGATCAAACTATATGCAGAAAAATATTTTTCGGCCAGAAGCGTTTACAATATCATGCTGCTTGGCGAAGAGCTTATAACCCTTTGTGAACCGCCATTTACCTTTATTCTTAATTATGAGGAAAAAAATGACAAACTAAAACTGACTCTGCGCCGCAAAGGAGAGCTTAACGGTAATCTGGCAGGACTGGCGGGTTCTGATGAGATCAGCCGTGCTATTATCGACAATCTTGCTGAAAATATTACCGAAGAATATGATGGTGTATGGGCCACCATTGCAATGGACGTAAAGACTACCAGGTAGTCACCCAGATCCACTCTATTTTACGCAACCCTGCATTCTCGGCTCCAGCTACCGCCAAAAAAATTTTCTCAATAGTCTGGTCTGCTGTCATAAATTTTAGGTCTTTGATCTCTTTTGTCAGTGCGGGCAAGGGAGCGGAGTTTTTGCTTTTTATTCAGGCTCATGGACTTTGACAGGCAAGGAAACAGAGTTGTTGCAATTTATCCAAGAAGTTACATGGACCTATGCAGGTTCACATACAGGCTCTAAACTTTGGCTGCTGCTGATCTCTTCATTTAAAATTTCAATCATTTTTAAACAAACCGGTCTATCGAATTGTTTATCCATATTGTTATTGAGTTCGTCTAAGGCCTGGTAGATATTTAAAGCTTTCCTATATGGCCTGTCTGTAGTCATTGCATCATACGAATCCGCTACAGTGATAATTTTTGCAAATAGTGGCATTTCTTCGTTTCTTATGCCAAAAGGATATCCGTTGCCGTCAAATCTTTCATGATGATAAAGTACAGCTTTGGCGTTTTCTTTTAAAAATGTTATCTCTTTTACAATCTCGTAACCAGCAATAGGATGCTTCTTAATTTCTGCCCAGTCCTCATCTGATAATCTTTCAGTTTTGTTTAAAATTGATAAATCAACCTGTATTTTCCCAATATCATGAAGATTTGCAATATTTTTTAGAATCTCTATGTCATATTCATTCATCTTAAGTTTTCTTGCTATTTTTTCAGAATATTCTGCAACTCTGACAGAATGACCTGCGGTATATATGTCTTTTGATTCAACTATTTTTACAATGTATAAAATACTGTTTAAAAGGGCTTTCCTCTCATTTGTTCTGAGCATATAAGTATACTGTGCAATGACAAGAGGCATCAATGTAAGCATTAAAGTGAACGGTCCATAAGAATCATATAAAAAAGAAATAGCAACTGACATCACTATTAGAAAAATATGAAATGGAAGCAGCCAGGCAAAATTAAAGGCCCACACATTGAGAATTT
>CAYNMO010000124.1:0-2706 GCA_964398155.1 uncultured Actinomycetota bacterium
AGTTATTATAAATTATGTATAATAATTTATAATTTAACTGTAAATCAATATAATATTTAATTGTCAAAAAAGCAAGAGTGATTATTTTTATTTCTTTGTAACAATTCAGAACACGAGTACAAGCCCTCATATAAATATTTTACAAGAATAATCATATTAATATTTTCACGCTGTTTTTATCGGATAGCTGCCGTATTTTCTCACCGCATCTACCATAGCCCTCACGTTTTCAATAGGCATCGGAGTAGTGATGGTATTGCTTGCTCCGCAGGCATAAAAATCATTTTTTGCTATATTCTCCAGATTATTTATAACAAGCTTTTCTACTTCTTTTGCGGTTCCCCTTATTAATGTATCCATTTCAATATTACCAAGAAGACAAAGTCTGCCTTTGTATTTATCATTTACTTCTTTAATAGGCATTGCCTTTGGCTCTATGGGATGAATGGCATTAAAACCACAATCGAGCAGATCATCAATTATTTCCAGGATCTTTCCATCCGAATGATAAATGAAAGGAATATCCTTCTTCCTGCATATTTCCCCCATTTTTCTATACCATGGGAAAAGGTTTTCCCTTAGTATTTCCGCAGAAATCATAAGGCCTTCAGTATAAGCAATGTCATCAACTGCGGCAAATGCACCGACTGTGTCAAATTCTATTATATTTTTAAATACTTCAAACTGGATCTGTCCAACTTTAAAAAATATTTTTTTAACAAAATCATAATTTTCAATTGTGGAAATACAGAAATTATTAAAACCCATAAGCATCCAGGAAGCAGTAAAGATCTTGCCTCCGGTGGCTAATATTTTCATTCCATCAGGCATTATTTTTTGAGCATCTTTAAAAACCGAGTAATCTTCATTCTCGGGATTCATCCAGTTATAGTTTTCGAAATCCTTTAAAGTTCTTATAAGGCCGTCTTCTTCGTCAGCCCATGTTGTCCCGTCTTTCTCTGTTTTGCTGCTAATTGTTTTTGCAGGTTTTAAAATTCCCTTTGCTGACAAAATAAAATCATGGCAGTGCTCAAGAGAAAACTTAACTTCATCTTCAAGACCGCAGAGTTTCCTTGTAAGATATTTTTCCTTAAAGCCTTCATCAATATGGAGCTCAATTAATGGAACATATTTTTTGTCTCTGCATAAAAGGACATTTTTAAGATTTGCAAAGTCTGGTTTATACATTATTTATTCTTTCGACCTATATTTTTACATTTGTTTTTTACGAGCTTTTTATATATTTTTCGATATATGACTTTTGCCTGTTTTTTATTTTTTATTTTTATTGTTATATCTTCCCGAATATAAGCTCTCTTATCATAAGCATATTATCAACATAATTATGATTCTTTAGATTTTCATCAATTTCGGTTTCATGCTCCAAAAGTATATTGGCCATTTTTTCATAGTCTTTTACAAATTTAACTGCTAGTTTTAGCATCTTGGCTCTGTCGTTTCTCGGAGTAACAGTGTCTATGTTAAGCCAGCCTTTAAAATCAGCTTTCCCAAGCTGATAAAACATTTCAAGTGTGTCCCAGAAGCTGATTGAACCAAAAACAAGGTCAGGATCTGCATCTCTATAATTATCATTTAGGTGCACCTGGTAAAGTTTATTGTATTTATTGTAGAGAACCAGAGACTCAGCCGGCCTTTCCTGAGCAAAAAGCGCATGCCCCAGATCAAGAGCTGCTCCGACATTATCAACGTCAAGACATTTTATAAAAAACAGAAGCTTTCCGCAGTCTTCAATATATTCCTTTGCCCTCGGGTCTTTTTGCTTTGGCTCAATGGCAATTTTAACCTTGGGGTTGTATGCTCCCAGCTCGTTTAGTGATTCAATCATGTAATCCCATGCCCTCGAATAATCCGCCTGAAAAACATAATCAAATCCATCGTGGGCAGGCCAGAGAAGCAAGCTGTAAGCCTCAAGTTCTACCGCAAGATCGATATTTCTTTTTGTAGTTTCAATGGCTGCTTTTCTGATATTTTTATCGGAAGATGAAATTGAGCCATATCTGAATTTGGGATCTGACCATATGTCTGGCCCGATATCTGAAACTCTTAGCCCATAACCTGTAAGTATTTTCTTTAATTTTGCAGGGTCTTCAATGTAGGGATGTCCGGGGTACCATACAGCCAGCCCTTCAAGACCGTCAATTTCTGACATATCCTGAAGCATTTTTTCAAAATCATAAAGCTTGTCATAACCTCCGGGAACGTATCTTTCAGGAAAAGAACCAAAGCATCCATAATGACAGTTAATGTTGAGTTTTAATTTTTTCATTTAATCCCTCCGGGGTAATTATTATTTTTTATTTCTATTTTAATTAATCTTCCAGACAGCATAAAGATATCCTTAGCTAAATCGATATAATTTTGCTGCAGTATTATAAAAAATATCTTCTTTATCGCAATCTTCTATGTCAGCTGAAAGAACACTGGCAATATGATATCTTATATCCATCATCGGCATATCAGTTCCAAACAGTATTTTTCCTTTTCCTGCTTTTTCAAGAACCATTTTAAAAACCGGAGGATAAATGTTATCACCTGAAAAATCCATATAAACATTTTCATGTTTTGAAACAAAATCTATTACTTCAGGATAAAAACCGGTTTTGCCTCCTGAATGACCAAGAATTAATTTAAGTTTTGGATATTTCTTAAGGACGCTTTCGAAAAGCAGAGGATTTCCGTTAAACT
>CAYNMO010000124.1:2716-5085 GCA_964398155.1 uncultured Actinomycetota bacterium
CGTTAAACTGTTTAGGATTATCTGTATAAGGACTCCACGTATGACAAGATATAACTATGTCTTCAGATGATGCATATTCCCATAAAGGCTCGTAAAGTATGCTGTCAATTCTTGTTTCATGAATAACCGGATGTATTTTTATGCCGGCAAAATTAATCTTATCCCTGTTTTCGGCAATGATCTTTAGTGACTGTGAAATATTTTTAGGACTATAAACAAGATTCCAGTAAAAAAAAGCTCCAAATTTTTTACTGGCTTTTATTATTTCAGGTATTTGAAGTGAAAGATCATAGAAACTTATGCAGTGAGAACATATTGAAATCTCTACATTGTATTTTTTTTGAAGCTCAACAACTCTTTCATCTGTATAGTCATAATAAAGAACATTTGGCGCTATCCCAAGATGCATGTGGGAGTCAATGATTTTAAAATTTTTTAGTTTTTCAATCAAGTCCATTATTTACCTTCGTTTATCCTTTCGGCTGGCTTTAGCTGTCTTATCGGTATTCTTTTTTGCCTGACTCTGTTAGTCCTACTATCCAATTAGTTGCTTTGCTAAATATTATAAGTTTATGTTACCCAGTAGCCTTGAAATATTTTTCCCGGCTATATTTGCTTTTGAGTCTTCATCAATATCTGCAGACTCTATCCTGCTTGTGTTTACCTCAAGGCCTGAATTTGGAAAATTAGAACCAAAAATAAGCCTTTCAGAGCCAAACTTTCCGACATAATGCTCTATCTGGTCCATTAAAAGCATACCGCTTACTTCCAGATACAGATTCTCGAATTCTTCCATAAGTGGAAAATAGAATCTGTCAAACATGCATTGCTTTAAAGAAGTTTCCAAAATAACAGGGAGTTTCCTGTTTTCGCCAAGCAATATTTTTAAATCATCAATAGCAAAATATTTGTTTCCCGTTATATCGAGCTCTTTTAGATCAAGCATTAAAGGGAAATTTGCGCCTGCCATTTCATTATAAATTTTTCGCATATAATAATCATTCAGGTAAAAAAGATGTGATTTGGGAAATATTCTAAATATCCTGGCATTATTTTTGTAAGCATTTTTCATGTAATCTGAAAAAACAAACTGGTGATAAACATCAGGTGTCAGCACAAAGCTAAAAAAAATATTTCTACTTTCTCTTAAATCTTCATGATCAAGCAGGTCATTATTTCCAATGTTCCAGTCATAAGTAATGGAAAGAGTGTTTGTTAGTACTGATTTTTTAATGTTATTTTTTAAAAGAAGCGAGAAAAAATTTTCAGTATTATCTTCGACTGATTTTTTCTCAATAATTTCACGCCTTACCAGGCAGTTGATATCAAAAAACTCCATTATTTTAACCTTCTTCGTATAATTAAAAATATTTAAAATATAAAACTTTTTTTGTCTTAATTAATCATCTTTTAATAAATAGCCAAATCTCTAGCAAGTTATATGTTTAAATTAAACTCTAAATTTTCTTTAATCAAACTTATTGACTAATTCTTATCGGCTAATTTTAGCTGATATTTTAGTTACTCTAAAAAGAGTCTGTAACTTTATAATCTTTGAATCTATAAACAATCAAGTCTATTTAAAAATTAAAAAATCCAACAAATTCTCTATATTTTTCATCCCATATTTGAACATCTTCCGGTTCATATACTTTAGTTTTAAATGAATTAAGAGAAAGCTTTCTCCCTTCTGTAATGCTGTTAATTTCTTTGTCTGCTTTAAGCTGCATCAGAAGGTTTCCCACGGTGGCAGCTTCAACTGGACCTGCAATTATTTCAACTTCAAGCACATTTGAAAGCCACTGGCAGAAATTATTATTATTGACGCCGCCTCCGATTACATGAACTTTTTTATATTCTTTATTGCAGTACTTTTTTAAAAGCTCAAAGTAAAACCGGACGTTCATAGCCAGGCTCTCGTAAATACATCTGGCAATCTGTCCTTTGGACTCTGGTATGGCTATATTGTTTCTTTGGCAATAGGATTTTATAAGTTCAGGCATATTATCGCTATTCTGTGAAAAAAATGGGTCTTCTGTATTAATAAGACTCCTGAAAGGTTTCTCTTTTATAAACAAACCATCAATTTCTTTCCAGGGTATCTGTATACCTTCCTCCTTTTCCCATCTTTCCACACATTTTTGAATTATCCAGAAACCTGTTAAATTTCTTGCGAAGAAATTTCTTCTTAAAGGTCCTCCTTCGTTCATAAAAAAATGCCTGGCTGAATCAAAATTCAAAACAGGTTCTTTGGTTTCGGCTGCTATAACAAGCCATGTTCCTGTGGCCAGAAAAGCAAAGTCGTAATTTGCTGATACAGATGGAATACCAGCAACCGCTGATGCAGTATCGTGGCCTGCTGCAGTAAT
>CAYNMO010000124.1:5095-7276 GCA_964398155.1 uncultured Actinomycetota bacterium
CAGTAATCACGGAAAATGGTTTTATGCCTGGAACATTAACTATTTCATTTAAAGCTTTACCTACAATTTCACCTGAATCAATAATTTCAGACAGAAGATCTTTGGAAAAGCCAGCTTCTTTAATTATTCCATTATCCCATTTTTTTGTTTTGCAGTTTACAAGAAGCATGCCACATGCCATCGAATATTCAATTGCATAATTGCCTGTAAGAAAATAGTTGAAAAGATCTGAAAGCGGAAGTATTTTATGTGCATTCATGAGCTCATAATCATTTTCACTTGCAAGTTTCTCAAGAAAAAAAGCCGGTGCCATGGGAATCGTATAATATCCGGTAAGATTATATAAATCAGTCTCTGTAATTGTTTTAAAAAAATTTTTTGGATCTCTCTGTGACTTAATAGGGTCCCGGTAAGCAAGAGGATTTGACATCAGCTTCCCTGCTTTGTCTATGAAGCCAAAATCAATTCCCCATGTATCAACCGCAATAGATCTGATGTTTTTAAATTTTTGAAAAGAAATAAATATGCCTTTTTTAAGCTCTGAAAAAAGCCGTAGAATGTCCCAGTAATACCTGCCGTTCAAAAGTATCTGGCTGTTCTCAAATCTATGCACTGTCTCTATCTCAAAACTGTCTTCAGCGTAGCTTGCGACAGAAATACGGCCGCTGCTTGCACCAAAATCTGCAATAATGTAATTTTTTTTATTTCCAGATTTCATTAAATTTTAATATGCACCGTATTTGTGAATGGCATTAATGTAAGCAATAAAATTTTCATGCGGTATATAATTGACAATTGAATGCGAACAGGTGGCTATGTAGCCGTATCCCGGTTTTAAAACTTCCATATGTTTTTTTACATCAGAGTCGACATCTTCGGGTGTTCCTTTTGAAAGAGGGAACTCTATATCCACATTCCCGGCAAATGAAATCCTTGAGCCGAATCTTTTTTTGTATTGGCCGTAGTCTACTCCATAAGGATCCAGAGGGTGAAGAGTACTGACTCCCATTTCAATAAGATCTTCAACAATGTCATCAACTTTGCCATCTGAGTGAAATAAAACAGGGACACCTTTGTTTACTGCAGGTTCAATAACTCTTGCAAGACGGGGCACCCAGATACTTTTCATTATTTTGGGAGGTATAAAAAGTCCTGTTTTGAACGCAACGTCATCTCCTATCCCAATGGCATCTACACCAGCTTTTACCAGTTCATCTGTCATTTTGGCAAAATGAACAGTTGATACTTCAAGCATTTCTTCTACAAGCTCAAGATCTTCATATACAAGCATCATAAAATCATTCATGCCGACAAGAAACTCATAAAGTGTCTGAGTAAAACAGGCATATGACGGAATGATTCCAATTTTTGATTTTCTTTTATTTATTGCTTCTTTATATTCTTTGACATATCTGACTGCGTTTTCAATCTGCGGTGCACCGTCAAGAATAAGTTCTTCATAATCTTTTCTCGTTTTTACGCTTTTATCAATTACCTGGAAGAGATTTCCATTTTCATCATATTTTTTAAAAGGTGTCCAGAATCCGGCTTCAAAACACATCATGTCCTGGCCTATTATTTCACAAAAATCAAGAAAGTCCTCCGGGTACATTGGCCTGCCTTCCTGCCCGGCTCCTTTTGCAGGGTCTCCGCCAATTGCAAGAGTATTGCCGGCATATTTACCAAGTATTTTTTCCACATGTCTGTCTTCAATAAGAACTTCAAAATTAGGAACCCTGTCTACGGGCTGTCTTCTCATGGCAGAAAGAAATCTTTCTTTGTCGGCACTGCCTGAAAATGGTTCGAATTTACTTGTTTTTTCCGCCAAAATATCCTCCAAAAAATATTAAAAAAGCATAATAAGAGAAAAAATTTACAGTTGGAAAACAGTTTTAAGTTATTGCCTTAATCTTGAACAGAAATAAATGATTTAGTTTTTTATTTTGTATTATTATGGATTATTTTGAATCATTTTACTTTATCATTATTTAATATGTCAATATAAATTCAAAATAATTAATCAGTTCTTTGTGAGTGACTCAGTTTTTTAGTTAATTATTTTTAAAATAAGCTTATTATTTCCCTGTAGACCATTTTTTTAGCTAATCACTCAAAAGAAACTAATAAAAGCATTCATTTAAAAGTCTGCTAGGGCCTGAGGGGCCTGATATGCATTTTCTC
>CAYNMO010000125.1:0-7273 GCA_964398155.1 uncultured Actinomycetota bacterium
TCGATATTTCCTCTGTTGCCGCAATATCTATTTCTGCCCAGAGGAGCTGTACAATTTTTATTGATGAGTCAGGCGAGGAAATAATTCCCATGATATCCTGGCAGGACGGAAGGACAGGCGCAGAAATCGGGGAGATAGGCAAATTAATAGGGGCAGAAAATTATTATGCAGTAACGGGCCTTCCGCTGGGACCGGCCTGGATCCTGCCAAAGATTCTATGGCTGCAAAAAAATTATCCCGAAATCTGGAAAAAGACAGCAAGAGTGGTCCAGCTTCATGATTATTTTCTAGAAAAGCTTGGTTCTGATGATTTTATAGTCGATATCCCGGATGCGGCATTTTACGGACTATGGGACACAGATAAGATCGAATGGTCTGACTCACTGCTGGAAGCTTTCAAGCTGGACAGTATGAAATTTTCAAAACCCATGCCTTCCGGCACCCTTGTCGGGAAACTATCGGCCCGGGCATCAAAAGATTTTGGATTTAAAGAAGGCACCCCCCTTTGCGTAGGCGCAGGGGATCAGAACAGTGCTGTTGTCGGCGCAGGAGTGGTAAACCAGGGCGAGATGTCTGTTTCAATAGGGACAGGCGGCCTTGCAATCACCTTCCTGGACAAACCTTTTAGGGATCCAAACAGGATGAACATGATAACAAACCATGCCATAACTGGAAAGTGGCAGATGGAAGGCCTGCAAAACGGGGCCGCCGGCGTATTCAGGTGGTTCAGGGATGAGATAGCCTTGTTTGGCGCATCTGCTGGGGACGCAGATAAGGATAAATTATACAAGACACTTGATGAGCTGATAATGAATACTCCTGCCGGTTCCAAAGGGCTTTTGATGCTGCCATATTTTGCAGGCTCTGCAGCCCCCCGTTGGAACACCAATGCGAGGGGCACTATTACGGGACTGACTTTTGCTCATGACAGGGCTTGCCTTGCAAGGTGTTTTATGGAAGGCATAACCCTGGAAATGAAAGATATAATAAAGTCTATCATGAATTCAGGGATTAAGGTTACTTCTGCAAGGCTTATTGGGGGAGCCGCCAAGTCAGACATATGGAACCAGATACAGTGCGACATGTACAAAATGGATGTATCAATCCTTAAGATATCTGATGCTTCAATCCTTGGCGCTTCCATTTTTGCGGGTGTCGGCTCAGGCTTGTTTGCTTCAATCAGGGAAGGAGTAACCAGCATGGTAGTGCCGGATAAAAAATACACTCCAGGAGCTGAAGCAGCAATTTATGAAAAGCTTTATGAAATTTATGTAAAGGTTTATCAGGGCCTTGATAAAGAAGGAGTTTTTGACTTGCTTGCAGATCTCCAATCTGTTTAATTATATAAATATCATGGCACAACTACCCTAAGGTAATGGCAATATATCTTGAAACACCTGTATAATTATATTTCCATAGCTTTATAAGTATTACGGGCTCTTATAAAAGGAAGTGATGCTGATGCTTTTAAGACACAGGTTGTTTTTCAGGCTTGTTACAGGATTGCTTTATAATAGATTTATTGGCAGGCATATTTTTAATTTAATCCAAAAAAAGTTATCAGCTTATTTTAATTCTGGAAAGGGCAGGGCTGGTTTAAGTTCCAGCAAAAGAATACAGAATGAAAAAATAATGATGATTTCATCTATTTTTGAAACCATGAAAAAATCCATTGCCAATGGGGCCGTCAGTAAGAGTTTGGCAAGTGAAGTCCTCAGGTTATGGACAGGAGCTGTAATTCCTGCAAAAAACCATAATCCCGAAATCAGATGTTTTATAGAGGAAAACAAGAGCAAGCCCCCATTTTTTCTGGTAATAAGCCCCGGTAAAGCCTGTAATTTGAGCTGCAGTGACTGTTATGCAGGTTCAATTTCAGGCGACTCTAAACTTTCATGGCAATTACTGGATAGAATCGTTAAAGACGCAATAAATCTCTGGGGGGTAAAACTCATTGTTTTTTCCGGTGGTGAGCCTTTTATGTACCATTCTGAAGGAAAAGGCATTTTGGATATAGCCAGGAAAAATCCTGATTGCCTGTTTCTGGCATTTACAAACGGCACCCTCCTGGATATCGATTTGGCCATAAAAATTGCCGGCTGCAAAAACATTACGCCCGCAATTTCAGTAGAAGGCCTAAAAATGGCAACTGATTTTAGGAGAGGGGCCGGGATTTTTGACAAAGCTGTTTCTGCCATGGAGAATATGAAAAAAGCCGGAGCCCCGTTCGGTATATCGGTGACCGTAAACCGGAAAAACTGCCTTGATGTATTAAAAGATGACTTCCTTGATTTTTTCTTTAATGATATGGGGGCCTTCTATGGCTTTTATTTTCAATATCTCCCAATTGGGAGGAGCGCTGATTTCAGCATGATGCCGACGCCCGCACAGAGGCTGGATTTCTGGAAAAAAATATGGGAAGTAATTGAAGAAAGGAAATTATTTATCCTGGATTTCTGGAATCATGGAACTCTTGTTGACGGATGTATATCTGCAGGAAGGGGTGGAGGTTACATACATATAGACTGGGACGGTAATGTTACTCCCTGTGTCTTTGCCCCATTTTCTGCAGGAAATATTATTGATATTTATAATAACGGCGGTAATATAAATACTGTCTGGAACTCCGGGTTTTTCAGTGCAATCCGCCAATGGCAAAAAGATTACGGATATGGAAAAAACAGTACTCCTGAAAAAAGCAACCTGATGACCCCCTGCCCCTACAGGGACCACCATCTGCAATTTCTTGACCTGATAAAAAAATTCAATATCGAACCATCAGACTATGGCTCTGATATTGAATTTTCAGAAGACAAATGCTGCGGCAATATGGCTTGTTATGACACGGAGCTTGCAGAGCTCATAGACCCTGTATGGAAAGAAATGTATGTTAAAAATAATTTGGAATAACAGCAAAATTACTCTTAAAACAGCTTTCAAAGTGATTTTGACTGGTGGTAAATAGGCATATAAACGCGATTGTGCTGTCATTTGTATTGACTTTTCCTGATCGTCATCTTTCCTGAAGACAGATGTCAAAGATTATTAACATAAAACAATTAAAAACAGCATATCATAGCATTTATATTTTTCCTTATTATATACTCTACAAATGTTTAATAAAATATTCAATCAGCTGGTTTTTAATTTTGTAATTTTAAATTCTTGCTGCCGGCAGAATGGAAAAACAATATAATTGGTATTATTAGAACTTAGCAAGGAACGTCAAGAAAATATCTTAGGAAATAGGGTATTATTCTCTTAAGCAAAAGAAATAATTTTCATCCCAAAACACATATAACCTGGACAATTAGATATGGATAATAAATCTAAAACAGATGCTGTTGAGCGAATGCAGGATTACATAGAAAAAAATATTAATGAAAAAATAACTCTTTACTGCCTTGCCGGCCAGGCGGGATATTCTCCCTGGCATTCAGCAAGGATTTTTAAAGAAGTTACAGGGAAAACACCCTTTGATTATATAAGATCCCTTCGCCTGTCCTGTGCTGCTTTAAGGTTAAAAAATAAAAAAGAAAGAATAGTCGATGTGGCATTTGACTTTGTCTTTGATTCACATGAAGGCTTTACAAGGGCTTTTTCAAGGCAATTTGGAATGAATCCAAAATTTTACAGCAACAATAGTCAAACACCCCTGAAGCTTTTTATGCCACAAAAGATTTGCGGACGCAATTATAATCAATTAACGAAAAGAAAGGATTTAAAAATGGATGAAAAGCGTAGTTCAAAAATAGTTTTTGTACAGGTGGTTGACAGGCCGGCCAGGAAAATGCTTTTAAAAAGAGGGACAGCGGCTACACATTATTTTGAATACTGCCAGGAAGTGGATTGCAGCATTTGGGATACGCTTACCAATATAAAAGAGGCCATTTATGAACCGGTTGGTATATGGCTCCCTGAGAATATGATAAAACCGGGCACTTCGGTTTACGCCCAGGGTGTGGAAGTACCTCTGAATTTTGAAGGGGAAATTCCTGAGGGCCTTGAAGTTATTGAGCTGCCCTCATGTAAAATGATGATATTCCAGGGACAGCCATATGATGACAAATACTTTGAAGAGGAGATTATTGATCTTCAGGAAGTAATAAAGAATTATGACCCCGCCATTTATGGATTTAAATGGGCTATCGAAGATGGGCCCAGGATACAGCTGGAACCCTTAGGTTACAGGGGCTATATTGAAGGGCGCCCGGTAAGACAGGTAAATTAATTAACTTTAAAGGCCTGCATTATTTTAAAATTCATGCTTTTTGGTAATCCTAATACCGGTTTTAAGCTAATATATCGGCGGACATCGTATTTATACTTGTGGGGACCCGGAAGACAATCTATTAAATTTCCTATAAATCGTTTTAACAGCCATATATTTCTGATAAACTCTTATTAATAATAAATCGATTTATTGAAATTTAATTCTTTGAAGAAATTAACCCGGTATAATCGTATTTATTGTTATATGTTTGACTAATTCCCTAAAGACATGGCATTTACACTTGCGCTTTGCAGAGATGACATCTTATGAAAGGTTTCTAAAGGATGGGCTTTGAAAGCAGGACAAGAGAAATCAAAAAGGCAAGCTCCACAGGCACAGACGGCCCTGTAGTATACTGGATGAGCAGGGACCAGAGAATATTTGATAATTGGGCATTGATTTCTGCATGTGAAATTGCGCTGAAATCAAAAAAACCTCTGATAATTGTATTTTGCCTTAGAAATAATTTTTTAAATGCCACGTTTCGACATTATAAGTTCATGCTTGAGGGACTTTCTGAAATACAAAAAGAAGCAGAAGAGCTAAACATTCCCTTTGTCCTTCTTTCAGGAGATCCTGAAAATAAAATTCCTGATTTCGTCAGTAAGGCTGATGCCAGCTGCCTTATTACAGACTTTGATCCGGTAAAGATCAAGAATGAATGGAAAGTGAAAGTCAGCGCAGCTATAAAAACCGGTTTTTATGAGGTTGATGCGCACAATATAGTACCCTGCTGGACAGCTTCAGGAAAACAGGAGTATGGTGCATATACATTAAGGCCAAAAATTAAAAGGATGCTCCCTGCTTATCTTACTGATTTCCCTACTGCCTGTTACAGTGATTACCTTAAAGCATCAAAAAAATTCCAGCCGTTTTTTATAACAGAAAAAATAAAAAGTTTAATTGATAATGAAACAAATGCTCTAAAAAATTCACGGATAGAATTATTAGGATTCGTTGCCCGGGAAAACAGCTTGATAGCCCACGAAAGTGATATGCACTTAAAGTCCGGAAGTTCTGCCGCTCTAAAAAGGCTTGAGATTTTTATAGACAAAAAAATACGATTATATGATAAATTTAAAAATGACCCTAATAAAGACGTGACATCAGGCCTGTCACCATATATTCATTTTGGGCAGATATCCGCCCAGCGTATAGTACTCGAGATAAATAAATCCGGCTTAAATGATGATATTAAAGAATCCTTTCTTGAAGAACTTATAGTCAGGCGTGAGCTTGCAGACAACTATTGCTTTTACAATAAAGACTACGGCTATTTCAAAGGACTGCCTGAATGGTCTAAAAACAGCCTTAACGTTCACAGATTTGATAAAAGGCCATACCTGTACCAAACAGTCCAGTTTGAAAATGCAGAGACACATGATGAACTCTGGAACGCTGCGCAAATGCAGATGGTTAAAACCGGGAAAATGCATGGATATATGAGGATGTACTGGGCAAAAAAAATTCTTGAGTGGTGCCGCCACCCTGAAGAAGCGCTGGAAATTGCCATATACTTAAATGACAAGTATTCGCTTGACGGCAGGGATTCAAATGGCTATGCAGGAATAGCATGGAGCATCGGTGGCCTTCATGACCGTCCATGGGGCGAGAGAAGTATTTTTGGAAAAATACGGTACATGAACTATAGTGGATGCAAAAAGAAATTTAATATTAATTCCTATGTTGAATCAATAAACAAAATATGATATTAAATTAAAACCCCTTTTTCTTTAGCACAGACCGTATCTTGTGCCTTCCACCATAAGTACAAGAATATGAAATCATTAAAACATAAAAAGGAAAAATACTTTGAAGGTTTTTTAAAAAAAAATTGAGCAGATTTGCTGGGTGAAGAAAATGAAATATAATGATAATATATTTCGGTACTTGTTTATTAAAATAACTTATATGCCATTAGATAATATTTAAAACAATGGAATACAGGAAAATAGGAAAAACCGGCAAAAAAGCATCTGTTTTGGGTTTCGGAGCGATGCGGCTTCCGATGAGCGGCACGGGCACAAATAAGACAGTAAGCGAAGATGAGTCAGTTAAAATGATTCTCAGGGCTTTTGAGCTGGGTATAAACATTATAGATACTGCTTACCCTTATTGCTCCAATCAGAGCGAAAAGGTTGTCGGAAAAGCCCTGAACACCTGGAAGAAAATTCAGGACAAAACGTATCAGGGCAATGATTATGCAGCATCGGATATTGCAAAAGATGCTCCCGGAAACCGAAAAATCTATCTTTCCACCAAATTCCCTACATGGCTCGCCGGTAAAAAGTCAGATTTTCGTTTTTATCTTGAAGAGCAGATAAACCGACTTGATGGCAACCATATAGACTTCTACCATCTGCATACTTTAAATGATGAATATTTTAAAGAAAAAGTTTTAAAGCTTGGGATGATAGACGAGGCCTTAAAGGCAAAAGAGGAAGGCTTGATAAGCCATCTGGCCTTTTCTTTTTACGACAGCCCTGATGTAATGAAAAAAATAATAGATACGAAAGTATTTGAAGTTGTTCTCTGCCAGTACAATATTCTGGACAGAGCAAATGAAGAAGCTATCTGTTATGCCGTTGAGAAAGGGCTTGGAGTATTCGTCATGGGACCGCTCGGCGGGGGGCGTATAAAAGAGCTCGGATATTTCAGGGAGAAACTGGCAGGTTCTGAAAGCAGAATACACGAGCTTGCTTTCAAATTCGTTTTTTCAAACCCTAATATCAGTGTGGCATTTTCCGGAATGGAAAACCTCAAAATGGTTGAAGATAATCTGGCAGTCGCAAACAGATATGAAAATTTTACAGATGCCGAAAGAAAAATAATCACAAAATTTATAGATGAAAAAAAAGTTGCAGAACTGATTCCCTGTACAAACTGCCAGTATTGCCTGCCCTGCCCTGCCGATGTGGCAATACCGGGAATTTTAAAGCTATATAATTATTATTTACTCTCGGGCCTTCAGAGTTATGCCGCCTGGCAGTACAGGGATATTTC
>CAYNMO010000126.1:0-7244 GCA_964398155.1 uncultured Actinomycetota bacterium
TAGAAATAGAAATACCCCTACATATTATCAACTTTTTGGTTATATAAAAAAAGATAAATCAAGTAAAATTAAACTTAATTTAAGAAAATAATTTATTAAAAACTAAGCTATTTACCATAATCTAATTATCTTAAAATATAAAATTAAGAAAAATTAAGCTTAATTTAAACAAATTATTTACTAAAACCCTGGTAATCAACAGAAACTCGTTTTAAAATACTTTCAAAAATTTTGTGTTCATTTACTGAGTGGCGGACACAGAATTAAAAAAAGTAGATATAAATGTGTACATTGAAGCAGCTCCGGGGTCGATATGACCGATACTTCTGTCTCCCAGGCGGCTCGATCGCCCCCTCAGGGCAAGCATGTCTTTGGTTGCATTCATTCCGTCTTTTGCTGCAATATCAACCAAAACGATGGCTTCCTTTAAAGTTTTGCCTTCAGCATGTGCTGCTTCCAATGCATCAACTGCAGGACGAATTGTATCATACATCGTCTTTTCTCCGACTTTTTCTCCACGTTTCCCAATCGCCCCTGCAAAAGCTAACCACATTTTAACAAAATCATCATATGTAATCTCACTTTTACCTGACAACGTCTTCCCTGCTTCTGTAAATGCTGATCCATAAAGAGGACCCATTGCTGCACCTCCTGAAAAAATAAGTGCCTGACCTGCTGCTTTTAATAATGCGCCAATATCTTTTGACTGACTGTCGTCATACCCGAGCACAGTTTCTTTGACTTTTTTAAAAGAGCTGCAAACGCTGTCGCCATGATCAGAATCACCTATGGGTGAATCAAGATCATTGAAATACTGTCGGTTCTTCTCAAGCTCATCTACTGCTGCAATAACTGAATTTTTAATATCATCAAAAACAATATTATTTGTCATTTTATGATTTCCCCCGTTTTGTTATTTTGTGACAAAATGTATCGCATTTACAGGATAATCAATACACTTTTTTGTTTCTGTATTTAGTTTGGTAAGAGTTATGGAAAATCCTCCCATTTCCATTGAAGTAAAGTATTCTCCTACCCAGGCTTTATGAACATTTATTTTTTTAGCCCTGAGTATCTCATCTATTCTCTTGTATATAATGTATTCTTCCAACAGAGAGGTGGAGCCTAATCCGTTTAACATGACAGAGACATCATCGTTTTCCATAAACGGAAGATCTTCAAGTATCTTTTCCATTATGAAATCAGTTATTTCGTCTGCTGACATCATTTTTACTTTTTTAATTCCGGGTTCGCCGTGATGGCCGACTCCTATTTCCATTTCATCTTCACCAATTTCAAAACTTGGCTTGCCTGATGATGGCATAATGCATGGTGAGTGAGCTGCACCAAGGCTTCTGGTATTATAAATAATTTCTTCTCCGGCTTTTTTCATGGTCTGCAAGTCAGCACCCATTGCAGCAAGTGCTCCTGCAACTTTCCAGAGAATTATCTCTCCTGCGACACCTCTTCTGTTTTCAATTCTTTCTTTTGGAGAGGACGCAACGTCGTCATTGGCTATCACCATCTCTACTTTTGCACCTTCTTCGCGAAGTATATCTATGGCCATTCCAAAATTCATCAAATCCCCCGAGTAGTTGCCAATACAGACGAGAACACCTTTGCCGCTGTCAGCAGCTTTTATAGCGTCATAGCATATCTTTACACCAGGTGCTGCAAAAATATTACCTACAGCCACTGCATCCAGCATTCCTTCTCCTATGTATCCTATAAAAGCAGGCTTATGTCCTGAGCCTCCACCTGTAATAACGCCAACTTTGTCCTTAAAGGGTGCTCCTTTTCTGGCTATGACTCTGTCTGCTATTTTTTCGATTCTGTCGCAATTGGCAGCTGTAAATCCCGACAGCATTTCTTCTATCATGTTGTCGTAAGTATTTATAAACTTTTTCATGGCATAATCTCCTTAAATACTGTTCTTTATAAATCAAACTATAAATTAATAAGATTCTGACTTTAATAACTGGTTAATTAAACTTCTCTGATTTATTATTTGCACATCTCATTAACCAGTTCCCAGTAAATAACTCATTTTTAATCAATTTATTTAATCAAATTAAACATAAAACATTTTCAATTATACTATTTTTTGCTGCCTGCTGCTAAGTATTTCAGCTGACGCTCAAAATCTTTATTAAATATAATTTAATTGCCAGGACTGCCAGGACACTGCTTAAATGTCGATCGGGGCCGACTGCTTAATTTTTTATTTTACTTTTTAATACAGACAAGCCTTACCTGCTCCTTGTGTTTGTAATAACTGCATTACAAAGGAAACAGATAAGGCTTTCTGATAATATTTATTAACAAAAATTTTTGTCAAAATAAGTCTTAATTTACTTTATTCCAAACTTTTTCTCTGTATCGCCAAAAATTTTGTCAAATCTTACTATAATTTCATCCAGCATGGATTTGCTGATATTTAATGCTGGGATACACTGTAATCTGTTATGGTAATAACCGCCTTTTTCAAACAAAAGACCACTCTCAACAGCCTGGTCTCTTATAAATACTGTCTCTGCTATTGCAGGTTCTTTTGTCTTTAAATCTTTTACAAGCTCTATTCCTGTATAAATACCCATGTTATCAATGTATCCGATAATAGGATGTTTCTTCTGCAGGTCCCTAAGTCCATTAGCAAAATAAGAGCCTACTTCATTTACTTTTTTAAGAAATTCAGGTGAACTTACAACATCCATAACATAGTTTCCTGCGGCGCAGGCAATAACATTTCCGGCCTGAGTTGAAACATGTGCTGCCGGACCCCATTCGCTTAAAATTTCTTCTCGAGCAATGACTGCAGCAATAGGAAGTCCGCCTCCAAGTGCTTTTGAGGTGCAAATCATGTCTGGCTCAATCCCTGAATGTTCAAATGCCCAAAGCATACCTGAACGTCCAAGACCAGCCTGTATTTCATCAACAATCATAAGCATGCCAAACTTGTCACAGATTCTTCTTACTTCCTGAAGATATTCTTTTGGAGGAATGTAATAACCTGCAGAGCTTTGGAATGGTTCAACCAAAATTGCAGCAACATTATTTGTTCCAAAACATCCGTCTGTATAAGGAGTTTCTTTACCATCAAGAGCTCTTTCAAAAATCTTTAAAGCTTCAAGACCCCATCCCGGGAAATCATCGGTTGGTTTCCTGTATTCATGAGGGAAATGAAAATATCCTACATGCTGGTCTGGAGTAACAGGATAAAAATAAGGCTGCATTCCGCCTTTAGAGGTTAAACCCATAGTTCCATAAGTTACTCCATGATAATCGCCATATGCAGTAAGAATATAAGGGTTTCCTGTATAGTAACGGGCAGCACGTACTGCAAGTTCAATACAGTCTGAACCGGTTACGCCAAAAACTACCTTTGTTTTGCCTGACATTCTGGAATTTTTGTTTAGTTTTTCACCAAGTTTTATTCTTTCAGGATGTGGAAAATCAAAATAATGAGTAAGCTTTGCAGCCTGATCCTGGATAATTTTTGTAAGTTCTTTTTGGCAGTTGCCGAACTGACTTACAGAAAAACCTGATAGAAGATCAATATATTCCTTGCCGTCAGCATCATAGAGCATGGAGCCTTCAGCTCTTTCGATAATAGGAGTTGCATTAAAAAGTGCCCAGCCTACTGAACCAAAAGATTCATTTACTGTAGCCTGTTTTGCAAGCTGTTTTGCTTTTTCTCCAAAATGTGAGTCATCAATTCTTTTAAACAGCTTCTCCTGGGTTGTTTTGTTTTTCTGTCGCTGTTTGTAGTTCCAGTCTCTTAGATCTGAAACCTGATATTTTTTTTCTTCTGTCATAGTCTCTCCTTACTTTGGAAAATAATAAATAATTAGCGCAATCGTTTAAGCTACAAATATATTATCTATTTGTCAATTTGTCAATAATGCATTGCCCAAACATAAATTACACATGTCTTTTTCGTTAGAAACTAATTAATTACACCAGTCCATTATCATGCTTGCATATACTTTGGCAGCAGCGATAAGGCTGTCTACTGTAATATACTCATCGTTGCCGTGAACAGACTGACTGACTGAACCCGGGCCAAATACTACAGATGACACACCATATTTGTTCAGATAAGTTCCGTCGCAGACTGCCTTAAATCCGGATATTATTGCAGGTTTTCCGATAGCATCCAAAATAGAATTTTTAGCCGAAACGACACCAGGGTGATCAATTGGAGTTGAAAATCCAGGCCAGTCCTGTATGACAGGCATATTAAGCTTTGGTGGATTTTTTCTCAGCCAGTCATCGGTTGAAGCAAGAGCTTTGACGGCCTGCCTGATTTCTTCAAATACTTCTTCTCGTGTAACTATATTGTCAGGATACCATATACAGTATGTATATTTTGCATGCGCAGGTATTGTTCCGAGATATTCTCCAACCTCTACAAAAGACGGATTTATTGTAAAAATTCCAACTCCCTGCTTGTCGTGACCCGGGTTTCCTCCTGCGCCAAGTACAGGGTCTCTGTATCGCTGATTAAACTGTTCCTCAAGATCATAGAAATACTGAGCAAATTTTAAAGATTTTTTGAAAGCATCCACGCCTACTTCGCTACCGCTTGGTGTACCGTATGGCTGGGGAAATATCGCCTGATTTCTGCTGGACGTATGTGAAGGCTTGCCTTCAATAATGAGTTCAATAAAAACAAGTGCTGACGACATAATGTGCATCTCCATATCTGTCGGTTCGCAGACAATTGCAAAATCAGCCTTATATCCCCTCTTTATACACGGAACTGTTCCAATTTCTTCAGCCATTTGGGATTCTTCACCTGCAACAGCCTGTAATATCACATCGCCTTTTACGTCTATTTTGCAATCTTTAATAGCCTTCATTGCCCATATTGCGCTGGTTAAACCCCCCTTGCAGTCACTGGTTCCTCGGCCAAATACCTTACCATCTTTTACGATGGGTTTAAACGGATCACAGCACCACAAAGCCGGATCAGTTACAGGAACAACATCCATGTGTCCATTAAATAATATGCTCTTTCCGCCGCCGGAACCCTTGTTGAGTGCACAGACATTCGGGTGTGCGCCTTCGGGATCTATGGAAAATTCATCAACCTTGTCAAAACCAAAATCGTTTAATTTGCCCGCCAGCAGATCCTGTGCCGGTTTTAAATCTCCACCGTCACCACTGTTAATGGAAGGTTTTGAAACTATTTCTTTTAAGAAATCAACCATTTTGTCCCTGTTTGCATCGATATAATCAAATACCATTTTCTTCGTTGACATAAGATTAAAATCCTTTCTGGTAAGTTTTTATAATCCATTATTAATAAAAAACAAGCACAGTAAAATAAAAAATAGAATAAAAAAATAAATCAGACTTTACCGCGTACACAGATAAATTTTAGACTTTCCGACTAATAATTTCAATTAAAAGCGATTAATATATCTGATGTGGATGTTAAAGATTTTCTTCACAATTATAAAGATTTTAATATTTTAAAAATAATTAGAAAGGCCACCCTACAGTTTGACTATTTGATTCGTATCAGCAGAGAGACGGATTGCTTCCATGGTTTTAATTACTTCCAAATTTTCCAGATGAGGAATCAAAGATGGCTGCATCCCTTTATCCAGACAACTTAAATAATACTTTAGCTGGCGGACAAAGGCATCATAATTTTCCGCTACTTTATGAACCGATTCCCTGTCTTCATAAAATAAGCTGACTTTTGAATTAAACTGATCTCTGTCACCAATATTAAAACCGGCTTTGTATGAAAACTCCAGATCAGCTTTAGTGCCTGCTATCTTAAAATACATCGTAAAAGGATATGAGCTCACCATATTAAAGGAAGCTTCAGCTACAGCTTTTTGCCCACTCTTATATGCTATTGAAGTCATTACATGATTCCAGCATCCGGTATCATCTTTGCTTGCGTGACAAAAAACATAATCAGCCGGTCCAAATAAATAAAATAAAAAATCAATATCATGTATGTGCATATCCTGGATAGCTCCAAGTCCTCTGGAAGGATCAATTATCCAGCCGTCTGTCCAATTTGGCAATGCTGATCTCCTGCTGGCAAAAACCATGTGAATTTCGCCAAACCCTCCTGCGTCATACATTTCCTTTATTTCTGAATATCCAGTCCAAAAACGTAATACCTGGCCCACCATAAAAATTTTACCGGAATTTTTAACAACTTCTAAAATTCTTTCTGTTGCAGCAGCTGTTCGCTCAACAGGTTTTTCACATAAAATATTTTTTTTGTATTTTGCAGCAAGATTGACATATTCTTCATGAATATGAGAGGGCAGACAAATTATTACAATATCAATATCTGCATTTTTTAGCATTTCTTCTGAGTCCAGATAGTAATCACAGCCATATTCTTTTGCAAACTTTTTTGCCCTGGTCTCCACAATATCTGAAACGGCAACGAGCTTTGCATTTTCTACTTCTTTTATGGCATTTGCATGACTGTAAGAAACTAAACCTGCTCCCATTATGCCTATCTTATACATAATCTGCCCTCCTTTTTTAGGGTATTATTTTAATTCCAGCTGATTTTACAATATCCGGATATCAGCCGTTATTAATTAGTTACTGGTAAATAACTATCCAAAATACTCTGATTGAGCATAACCTAAGCTTAATTTAAATAAATAATTCGCTAAAAAATGATTTAATCAGCAACAATTAATAAGTTTCTGGTGAACAATTAGCTATAATATTCTCTTCTGGAAAAATTCAGGCTTTATTTAAGCAAATAATTCGCTAAAAACTTAAGTTATTCGCCTAAAACTAATTACACCAGTCAATTATCATGCTCGCATATATTTTTGCAGCATCAATAAGGCTGTCTATTGTTACGTATTCATCATTTCCATGAACCCCCCAGCTAATTGAACCTGGCCCGCACATAACAGACGGAACACCGTGCTTGTTTAAGTAAGTTGCATCACACACAGCTTTTAACCCGGAAATTACTGCCGGTTTACCGATCGCATCCATAATAGAATTTCTTGCGCTGACAACTCCGGGGTGATCAATTGAAATTCTAAAGCCCGGCCAGTCCTGAATAACAGGCATATTAAGCTTTGGTGGATTTTTTCTCAGCCAGTCATCTGTTGAGGCAATAGCCTTGACACCCTGTCTTATTTCCTCAAATAATTCTTCTTTTGAAATAAGAAATTCAGGATACCATATACAGTAAGTATATTTTGCATGCGCAGGTACTGTTCCGAGATATTCTCCAACCT
>CAYNMO010000127.1:0-7242 GCA_964398155.1 uncultured Actinomycetota bacterium
AGAGAGATAAACAGATGCCTGAGATAAAAAATACAGAGATAAAAGATAGTATTAAAAACAGTATTTTCAATAACAGGTTATTAAATATCCAGCCTGTTGAAAAGCTGGTTTCAATAGATCAGATTATTGATATAATAGGCAGACTTATAGCTGAAGGAGATTTAAAACCTGGAGATACACTACCCAGTGAGAGAGATTTATCAGAAATGTTAAAAGTCAGCAGGACATCAGTTCGTCAGGCTCTTAAAGCTCTCGATGTCTTGGGAGTGCTTGAAATTAGTCCCGGTTCCAGAACTTTTTTAAATAAATCCATCTCAAAACTTCTTATTAACCCTCTAAAGTTCATGACATTGCTGCATGATATTACAACTTTGGAATTGTTTGGAACCAGGAAAATAATTGAAGTTGCTCTTGCCAAATCGGCTGCTTTAAATGCAAGCGAAGAAGATATTAAAAAAATGAAGGCAACTTTAAAGACAGCTGAGGAAAACATGGACGATCCCAAAAAATATGTTCTGGTGGAAATGGCATTTCATGATGATATTTTTAAGGCTTCAGGGGACAGGGTCCTTGCAGCAGTAATGGCTTCAATCAATAATCTTTTACTTGAAAACAGGGAGAAAAGTGCTCACCTTTTTACAGATTTAAAAGATTCACTTAGCCAGCACACTAAAATATTTGAGGCAATAAAAGAAAGAGATCCCCAAAAAGCCGGAGATTCCATGCTGGAACATCTGCTAAGAGTAGAGCATTTGTTTTTAGATGAGAAGACTATAGGCAAGAAATAAAGTTATTTTCAAATATTGTCTGTTAAATCAATTTAATCCACCGGCTTGCCGTAAAGACAAGTTTCAGGATAACGGAAACATTTTGCAGTTACCACCACTCAAATTACTTATCTCTTGGAATAAAATATTTTTTTATTCCTTCCTTTTATATTTTCAAAATATTATTGACTTAATAATGCATTATGATATTATATATCTGGTAATACCAGTAATACTGTGTTCCAGATTAAATTTTCGCCGGTATTATCACTTAAAGTATTTTCTAAGTTAAATTTTAATAATTTAATATCAAAAATTTGGAGGTTATCCATGTCTGATCCCTGGAAAAATAATAACTGGTTCGTGAGCCCCTGGAATTTCAACAAAGAAGTTACCAAAGATTTTGCATTTCCTAAAAAAATCAAGTTTCATGATGTTACTCTTAGAGATGGTGAACAGCAGGCAGGCCTTGTCTTTAAAAAAGATGAAAAGATAAGAATTGCAGAGAGACTGGCAGCAACAGGAATAGACAGAATAGAAGCCGGTATGCCTGTAGTCACAAAAGATGACGAGCTTGCAATAAAGGAAATAGTTAAAAGGAAACTTGGCCCGGAGATTTTTACATTTTCAAGATGCGTTGTAGATGACGTAAAAAGAGCAGCAGAGTGCGGAGTAGACGGCATAATTATAGAGATACCTTCAAGCAGACACATAATTGAAAAAGCATACGGATGGTCACCTGAGAAAGCTATGGAGCTTTCAATAAAAGCCACAAGAGCCGCAAAGGAATGCGGTCTTTATACCGTATTTTTCCCGGTGGACATGACAAGAGCTGAGCTTGACTGGTTTTTGTCAATGATTGAAACAGTTGCAACAGAAGGACATATGGATGCTCTTGCAGTTGTCGACACAATGGGAGTACTTTCTCCTCATGCAGTTTCCTATCTTGTAAGAGAAATCAAGAAGAAAATAAACAAACCGCTTGAAGCACATTTTCATAATGATTTTAACTGCGCCGCCGCAAATACTGCAATTGCTGTTTCAGAGGGAGTAGAAGTAATTCACTCCTCAATTTTAGGCATTGGCGAAAGAGCCGGAATGGCAGCTTACGAAGACGTGGCAATGATTTTAAAGACCATGTACGGAAGAGACTTAAATATCAAATTTGATAATATGTACGAAAATGCCAACCTTATAAAAGACATACTTGGCATGCAGATTCAGGAGAACAGACCAATTGTAGGGGACGGTATATTTAATGTTGAATCCGGAATTGTTACGGTCTGGATGAATAGATGTCTTGATACTGAAGATTCTCTCGAAATATTCCCGTTTGATTACAACTTTGTGGGGCATAAACATCCTGAAGTAGTACTTGGCAAGCATAGTGGAGGCGCATCGATAGAAAACTGGCTTTTAAAGTTAAATTTAAAGGCAGATCAGAATCAGGTAAATGCCATTCTTGAAAAAGTCAAAGAAAAATCTTATGAAAAAAGAGGACTTGTTAATAAGGATGACTTTAACATAATTGTAAAAAGTGTTTTAGGATAGACAGCAATTAAAGAAGTCGTGTAATTAATAAGTTCCAGGTAAAAAAATTAACTTTGCTGAATTACCTGTTTGGATTAAGTTTGAATTATTTTTTAATCAGGCCGTTTTTTTTAGTTGATTGCCGGGAACTAATAAGTTTCAGGTAATTCACTTAGTTTTTAGTAAATTATTTATTTGGATTTAGTTTAAAACATTTTTAGCCAGGCCTTTTTAGACAGTTGTTTACAGGGAACCAGTAAAGAATTTATTTAATATAAACCAAAAATGTTAAAACTATAAGAATATGAAAAAATTTAATGGTAAAAATGTAGTAGTTACCGGAGCGGCACAGGGCGTAGGAAAGGAAACTTCCCTTAAGTTTCTTGAAGAAGGCGCAAATGTTTTAATGGCAGACATAAACAGCTCAAAGTTTGAAGATTTAAAAACCGAGCTTTCCAAATATGCCGGCCAGTTTCATTTAATGAAAATAGATATATCAAAACAGGAAGATATATCTATGATGATTGCTGAAATAATAAACAAATGGGGCAGTATTGATTTTCTTGTCAACAATGCAAGTGTTGCATTAACAAAAAGCATGATGGAAATTACTGCAGAGGACTGGGACAGGATTTTAAATGTTAATGTAAAAGGAACTTTCTTTATAATGCTTGAAGCTGCTAAAAAAATGATTAAAGCCGGTAAGGGCGGATCCATAGTTAATATAACTTCCATAGCAGGTCTTAACGGCAGGCCCCTGTTTCTTCCGTATGCTGCAAGCAAAGCTGCGGTAATAAATTTCACCAAATCTGCCGCCCTTGAATTTGCCAAAAACGACATCAGGGTTAATTCTATTGCACCCGGTACCATAGATACAACGATGTGGGAGAAATGCTCAGAAGATCTCTCTAAAATAAATGCCTGCAACAGAGAAGAGCTAATAGATGGATGGGTAAAAAGAATCCCGCTTAAAAGACTTGCTCAGCCTGCTGACATTGCCAATAGCATACTTTTTCTTTGTTCAAAAGAAGGGGAATATATTACAGGCCAGACGATTAATGTGTGCGGCGGGCTTTCAATTGCTTAGCACGATTGTTTTCCGGCGGGAAGTCAGCCGGAAGTGCCAGAGTAAGATAATTTTAAGCTAAACTGAAAGTAATAATTAACAAAAAATTCAATCAATAATCGGGAATTAATTATTTAAAGAAGAGAAGATTTATTTATTTTTTAATTTAATTTCAAATAGAGTCAGTTTGGAGAATTAAATGAGTGAAAAAATGACAAAGAGCATGGCTTTAGAACTTTATAGAAAAATGGTGCTTTGCAGAAAGTTTGAAGAAAAAGTAGTAGAACTTGTAAACAAGAACGAGATTTATGGGACAACTCACGAGTATATAGGAGAAGAAGCAGTTGCCGCCGGAGTATGCACTGCGCTTAGAAGCGATGATATGCTGGCAAGCACACACAGAGGTCATGGCCATATAGTTTCAAAAGGCGGAGACGTAAGGTACATGTTTGCGGAATTGTTTGGCAGGGTTGATGGTTACAATAGAGGCAAAGGCGGATCAATGCATATTGCTGATGTCGGGATCGGAGTGCTTGGAGCAAATGGTATTGTCGGTGCAGGAGTTCCGATAGCAGTCGGCGCAGCACTTGCAATAAAAACAAAAAAACTGGATAAAGTAGTTATATCTTTTTTTGGTGACGGTGCCTCAAATCAGGGAGTAGTACACGAGGCCATGAACATGGCTGCAATCTGGGATCTTCCGATAGTCTTTGTCTGCGAAAATAATCAGTATGCAGTAAGCACTTCTGTAAAATATTCACTAAGAATCGAAAACATAAGTGAGAGATCCAAGGCATACGGATTTGACGGTAAAACTATTGATGGTATGAATGTTGCTGAAGTATATAACAATTCCAAAGAAATCGTAGACAGAGTCAGAAGCGAAAGCAAGCCTTTTTTACTCGAATGCAAGACTTACAGATACAGCGGTCATTTTACCGCCGAAAGAATCCTTAACCTTAATTACAGGACAGAAGATGAAATAAATTATTACAGATCCATATGCCCTATATTAACCTTCTCAGCCAAAATAATCGATGATGGTATATGCACCAAAAAAGAACTTGAAGATATTGATAATTTAATAATAAACCAGATAGATGAGGCAGTGGATTTTGCCCGCAATAGTAAATCCCCTGAACCATCGGATGCCCTTAATGATATGTACGCAACTGAGTACCCGGGTATTCCACAGAAGGGATGGATATAAATGAGAAACATATACTATCTTAAAGCAGTATCAGAAGCACTTTCAAACGAGATGAAGATTAATCCAGATGTTGTAATTATTGGAGAAGATGTAAGATACAGTCTCAGAGGCATAACAAAAGGTTTCGTTGATATCTTTGGACCGGAGAGAATTATTGACTCACCAATATCTGAATCCGGGCTCACTGGAGTTGGAACAGGCGCGGCAATATGCGGCTTAAGGCCTGTACTTGAATTTCAGATTTGTGAATTTATATTTTTTGCATTCGATCAGCTTGTGGATCAGGCGCAGAAGCTGAGATACATGTCTGGAGGTAAATTAAAAAATCCGGTCACTTATCTTATTGCGAGCAGCGGTGCAAGAGGCGGAATGGCAGGTCAGCATTCTGATAATCCATATCCTTATATACTTCACAGCGGGATGAAGACAATTATGCCATCAACGCCTTATGATGCAAAAGGACTGCTGGTTTCAGCGATAAGAGACGATGACCCTGTTGCCGTTTTCTTACCCGTAAATTCACTGGGCAACAAAGGAGACGTGCCTGAGGAGCAATATACCATTCCTTTGGGCAAGGGAGATATTAAAAGAGAAGGTACAGATATTACGGTTGTCGCTGTGGGCCATATGGTGCAGATAGCACTGGCGGCGGCAGAAGAATTAGAGGAGCAGGGTATTTCAGTGGAAGTTTACGATCCAAGAACTTTACTTCCACTTGACAAAGATTTGTTATTTAAGTCTGTTAAAAAAACAGGCAGGGTGGTAATTGCTGACGATTCTAACAGGACCTGCGGATTTGCCGGAGAAATATCAGCTATTATTTCTGAAGAATGTTTTGATGATTTAAAATCACCAATAAGAAGAATAACAAGATCTGATGTCCCTATTCCATTTAATGCTCAGATGGAAGCATATGTTCTGCCCAGTAAAGAAAAATTAATAAATGCAATTTTGAAAAATTTTTAAATATAAAGGAGATTATTTTGTTTGATGTAATTGTTCCCAAAGTCGGAATGAGTGTCACTGAAGTTGATGTTACAAAATGGATGGTAAAAAAAGGTGATACGGTAAAGGCTGGAGACGAAATAGTTGAAGTCACAATGGAGAAGGCTTCCGTTGTCTTAAATGCTGATGTTCCGGGAGTCATTGAAGAAATTTTGTTTAATGAAGAGGACACTGTAAAAGTCGGGGATGTTATTTGCAGAATACGGACTGACTAAAAATAAAGGCAATTAGTTCGTGGTTAATAATTTAGTTTTTAGTGTATTATTTGTTTAAATTAAGCTTAAAATTTTCACTGTTAGGCCATTTTAGCTAATTATTAATTTCAAACTAGTTAATTATTGCCGGAAAATATTTATACCAGCAAGTAACAACAAGTAATAATTTTTAAAATAATTCAGGTCAATAAAAACATTGTCTGACTGTCAGGCAGAAACAAATATTTTTTTAAACATTTTTTCGTTGTATTAAAAAGGAGGTTGCGCAAATTGGCAGATACAAATCCAAATCCGGATTCAGACAGGAATACCCCGGAGAACGTAAAAGAAAAAGCAAGGGAAATGAGAATAAGAATGATCAGGATGGTTCAATGCGCCGGATCAGGACATCTTGCCCCTGCTATGTGCTGCGCTGACATAGTTGCGGCACTATTTTTTAATGTCATGAATTTTAATACCGAGAATGTTAATGATGATGACAGGGATCGTTTTGTTCTAAGCGGCGGTCATAAGGCACTTGCGCTCTATACCGCACTATCCTTAAAAGGTTTTTTCCCTGAGGAAGTTTTATATACTTATTGTAAATTTGACAGCACCCTTGGAGGCCATCCGGATGCTTCCAAAGTTCCAGGAGTTGAAATATCAACAGGCTCACTGGGGCATGGCATTCCAATTGGTGCCGGGATGGCTCTTTCCGGAAAACTAAAGAACAAGAATTTTAGATCCTATGTTTTAATGGGAGACGGAGAATTGCTGGAGGGATCCAACTGGGAGGCAGCATTTTTTGCCAGTCACTATAAACTTGATAATCTGATTGTAATAATAGACAGGAATGGACTTTGTGCAGATGGCACAGTAAAAGAAGTAATGGACGTCGAACCTTTAAGAGAAAAGTGGGAAGCGTTTGGCTGGACAGTTAAGGAAGTTGACGGGCACAATGTGGAAGAACTTCTGGCTGTTTTTAACAGCATCCCTTCTGTGAAGGGGAAGCCCACAGTTGTTATTGCAAATACAATTAAAGGCAAGGGCGCCTCTTTTATGGAAAACAAGTATGAGTGGCACAATATGGTTCCAAGCCCGGAGCAGTTTGAATGTGCCTATAGAGAGCTTCAGGCAATTAAGTAGTTATGAGTGAATAGCTCATTTAGTGAATTATTTGTTTAAATTAAGCTTAAAATTTTCCTGATTAGACTATTTTGGTTAATTGTTTATCAGGAACCAGGTAGTTTTTTATTAGATTAAAAAATAATTTAATGGTTGTAAGGAGATCTTTTGATGTTTGATAAAAAACAAATTCAGGCAGATGCTGTTGACATTCTGTTGATGGAAACTGCCCAAAGAGATGAGCGGATATTAGCATTGTCAGCGGATATGGCTGACAGGATTATTCCCAAATTTGCCAGAAATTGCAAAGATAAATTTATTAACTGCGGTATCGCCGAGCAAAAC
>CAYNMO010000128.1:0-7210 GCA_964398155.1 uncultured Actinomycetota bacterium
AATTAAGACAAAAGAAAACTTATCAAATGGAAATAATTAAGACAAAAGAAGAGATGGGTGCTGTTTGGAGAGAGTTAAAAAGCCGGGGCAGAACATTAGGGCTTGTTCCCACAATGGGATATCTGCATAATGGACATGTCTCTCTAATAAAAAGATCTCAAAAAGAATGCAGCGCAACAGCAGTAAGCATTTTTGTAAATCCCACACAGTTTGGCCCAGGAGAGGACTACGACAGTTATCCCAGGGACAGGCAAAGAGATATCGATATTACATCAAAAGAAGGAGTGGATTTTTTGTTCATTCCCGAAACAAAGGAGATGTACGATGAAAACCATCTGTCATATGTCTGTGATGAAAAAATGGACAGGGTAATGTGTGGAAATTTCAGAGAAAATCATTTCAGGGGCGTATGTACAGTGGTTTTAAAACTATTTAATATAATAAAGCCCGATTATGCTTTTTTTGGGGAAAAAGATTTCCAGCAGCTAATGATAATAAAAAAAATGGTAAAAGACCTTGATGTCAGCATAAAAATTATCGGCTGCGAAACGATAAGGGAGCCGGATGGGCTCGCGATGAGCTCAAGAAACAAATATTTGTCTCAAAAAGAAAGAATAAATGCCATAATCCTGCGCAATACCATTCTTTTTGCAGAAGAAGAAATAAAAAAAAGATGCAGGAATCTGGAAGAAATAAAAAAAGAGTGTCTTAAAATACTAAACGCAGATGAATCTATTAAAAAAGTTGATTATTTTGACATCCGAGACCCGGAAACTCTTGATGAATTAAAAAGCGTCCAAAGCAGCCCCCAGAATATACTTTTGGCAGGAGCTGTTTATATCGGAGCAACCCGGCTGATTGATAATAAGGTGTTTTTGTTATAAATTTATTTAAATTGTCATTTTAAATCATGGAGAAGAAAATTGTTTATCAGCCTGTTAAAAAGTAAAATACACAGAGCAACCGTAACGGATGCTCGAGTGGATTACATTGGAAGCATTACAATAGATAAAGAGTTATTGCTGGAAGCCGGCATGATCGCATTCGAAAAAGTTCTCGTTGTCAGCCTGGACACAGGAGAAAGACTCGAAACATATATAATTGAAGGCGTAAGAGGCAGCAGGGAAATTTGCCTGAATGGGGCAGCAGCCAGAATAATGAACAAAGGTGAATTAATAATAATAATGTCTTTCTGCCAGCTTACCGAAAAACAAGCCCGTAAATTTAATCCTAAAATTGTGCATGTTGATGCAGATAATAATATTATAAAAAATATTGTGGCTTCTTAAAAAACAATGAAGATTGATCCTAAAATTGTGCATGCTGATGCAGATAATAATATTATAAAAAATATTGTGGCATCTTAAAAAACAATGAAGAGTTTGCAAAAAAAAGTACTGGCTCTTTTTTCCATGGCAATATGCGTGATCGTATTGCCGGTTTTTTTAAGCTCGTGTCAGATAAAAGATATTTTAACAGACAACAGCTCGATTACCGCAGGCACTCTGCCTGAAAAGAGCTCACTGCAAAACATAAATGGGGCTTCAGTACCGGAGAGCAGCTTTTCTTCCGTTGCAGCCGAAGACAGCCTTGCTTTTTTTGATTATAAAAAAATAAAGCTTGACGTTACCACCTCCATTGGCGTAAAGATGAAAAACTGCAATCTCGTGCTTGACTACTTTGGGAATTTAAATTTTCTTGGTGAAATTGAAAACATATCAGGGTCAGGCAAAACAAGTCTGGTAATTACTTTTGAGTTTTATGACAAAAAAAACGAACTTATTTTTTCCGACTCCATGCCATTAAATATAAATTATCTGCGGGTTTCATCAAAAATACCTTTCAACTACACCGTTACAAATCAGGAACAATTTATTAATATAAGTAAAATAAAAGCAGGCGTTAATTATAAAGATTATTATAAATTGTTTACCGGAAATACTATTGTGCGGCGGGAAAAGTTTTTCTACAAAGACAATATTCTTCATATTGAAGGCAAACTAATAAACATAGGGGAAAGCAAAGTAGACAATCTTTTTTTGCTGGCAACTTTTTTTGACAAAAAAGACGGGGTTACCTTTATCAGGCAGTGTTATTTGCAAAAAAACAATCTTTTCCCCCAGGAGCAGGAAAGTTTTAGCCTTGAAGTCGCATCAGGTAAATATACTCCTGGTTTTACGCATTATGACTTTGAAGCATTTTTTGAAGACTCGGTAAATATACAGTAGAATTAAAGCGTAAAGAACGGGTCATTATAAAATCAGGTGCCATATTTTAAATTAAACTGTATTATGTAAATATGTTTTTTATGAAAACTTTTTTAAATAATATTAATAAAAACAGGAAGCATGCCTTTTGTTTTTTGGCAATCGTACTGCTTGCTGCTTTGCTGGCATTGTCTTCACTTGTTTCCTGCACTGCGGTAAAAATCACTGCGACAAGCATAACTGATGAAAGCACCGATAGTACGGATTCCGGTAACAGCCAGACTCAAAACGCAAATCCTCCAGGTGATGAAAAAACCATAACAATGTGGGAAAGCGCCCAACCAAAAGACAGAATTTATCTCATGGAATGCATAAATAATTTTATTAAAATTAATCCGGGGACCAGTATCAGCACAAGACATTTCAGAAACGAGGAAGAACTCGTGGATGTTTTCAGTGCCGCAAGTCTTTCAGGAGCAGGCCCCGAAATAGTTCTTGCTGGCTTTGACGCAATGGAAAAAATGGCCAAAGAAAATATTTTAAAAAATCTTTCCAATGAAATAAAATATGATATTTTTCTTGATGGGCTTACAGAGCTAAGCAGTTTTGGCGGAAATAAATACATAATACCTTTTAGCAGCTCAGATTTTCTGGTGTTTTATTATAATAAAGACCTTATAACCGAGGTGCCGGCAAATTTTGACGATGTGATTGCGAAATCAAAAGAATTTTTAAGCGGCAAAGATCCAAAATACGGATTTGTCATTAATGCATTGGAAACGGACTGGGTAGTTCCTTTTATCGGCGGATACAATGAATGGTTTTATGAGTATGGCTCTGGAGATATTAACTTAAACTCAGCGGCAATGGAAAAAACGCTTAATCTTATAAATAATATTTTTAACGTTGAAAAAATAATACCGGCAAACAACGGATATGAAGAATTAAACAATTTGTTTAAAAGTGGAAAAGCAGCCATGTTTATTAATGGTGTCTGGGCAGTCGACGAATACAAAGAGGCGGGGCTTAATTTTGGAATTGCAAAAATACCAAGAAATACAATCTCTGATGCCAGTCCGACGCCAATGATATCGGGGCTTGGATTTATGATAAACAGCAATTCAGGAGTAAAATCTTTTGAAACTTCTAAAAAATTTATAAATTTCATGGTGTCACCCGATGTTCAGACAGGTCTGGCTTTAAATACAACTTCCTATCCTGCAATTACCGGACTTGAGACAGGCAGTCTGTCTGGCGAAGATTTGTTGTATAATATACTTCTACAGGCAAAAATATGCCGGGGCAAGCCGCAGGAAGAGGACATGCAGCCAATAAGGGATGTTTTAAGAATAAACATTGAAAGTATTTTGTCTGGGGATATTTCTCCGGCCGATGCCAAGGAAAAAATGCAGGAAGATTTGTTAAAACTTAAGTCCGGCGAAGTAGAGCTTAAAGATTATTCAGCAACTACGATGGCCACAGAAAGCAGCGTCAGCACCAATAAAGACAATGCTTCCTCTACAACAAATAATTAATAAAATTCTTCGCATCATTTTTAGGCTGTTAATATTTAAAAAATTTGCTTAATGTAATATCATTTCAATCTATACTAAAACCCCAATGGTGGTTTTAGGCAAAAAATAAAAAAAAATTTCAATAATTTTTAAAGGCGGATAATGAATAACTCATATCATGATGATGAACACGACAGTGTCAAACCATTATTTCTTAAAGGGTGTGGAATTATCGCAGCAGTAATTGTTTTGCTGATAGCAGGGTTTCTTTTTACTCTTGGAATTCTTTCTGTGACCAATAAAGTGTCCCCGGTTGATCTTATAAAAGGTGTAGCCATACAGGGAACCCAGACTACGGAGGTGCCACAAAAATCGGGAGAGGCAGCAAATGCAGAATCAACAGCTGCAGAGCTGGAAGAAAAAAAGGAAATCAGCGGGTCAGGTCTTCAGGAGTTTAATGATGCTATTACCAGCCTGGTCGAAGAAGTTACGCCGTCGGTTGTAAATATCGCAGTCAAAGTAAGACTCTCGGACGGATCCCTTGGTGAAGGGGTTGGCTCAGGTGTTATTTTTTCTGAAGACGGATATATTATAACCAATAATCATGTTGTAGGGGATGCCGAAGAAATAATAGTAAGAAAGACTGATGGCAAGGAGTATGTTGCCAGGCTTGTAGGAAAAAATGAAGATACGGATATTGCAGTAATAAAAATAAATGAAATTAACCTAAAAAAAGCCGGGTTTACATCAATTAAAAATGTCAAGGTTGGGGAAGTAGTCATTGCAGTCGGCAGCCCGTTTGCACAGGAGCAAACTGTGACTATGGGAGTTGTAAGTGCAAAAGGAAGAGAGATAGCAATATCAAGCGATACTTTGCCAATGGTTGATCTTATTCAGACCGATACAGCCATTAATCCGGGCAATAGCGGGGGGCCATTAATTAACATTTCGGGGCAGGTAATAGGGATAAACACGCTTATTTTTTCTCCGAGCGGCACTAATGCGGGCATAGGATTTGCAATTCCCAGCGATACAGCCATTAATATTGCGGGCCAGATCATCAAATACGGGAGAGCAGTGATCCCATACATGGGCATAGAAATGGGTGCCAATACTTCTGATGTCAAAGGAGTTTTTGTTCTGTCAGTTATCAAAGGTTTTCCGGCTGATAATGCCGGCATAAAATCAGGAGACATAATAACCAAATTGGATCAGGAGCCGCTAAAGACAAATTTCGAACTGCTGGCACAGATGCTTAGACATAATGTGGGAGACACAATCCAGATAGAAGTTTATCGCAGCGGGAGTGTTTTAAGCCTGAATGTTATTTTAGTCGAATCGCCTATTACGTCGCAGAGCACAACAACGACGGCTCCAAACTGAAAGCAATAGAATAGCAGGTCTATTGCTGTTAATCGTCGAAAACAGATGAACTTATGAAAATTTTTAATCTTAATTAAAGTTAATTATTCGGCAGGAAATGAGTTATTTTTAATAAACCAGTTAATATAATTTTATTGATAAATTTTATTTGGAAACGATTTGTGGTAAAGAATTGATAAATCCGGGCGGAACAGACAGAGATAATGCGGTTAGCGATGAAACGCTGGTCGCAAAATCAAAAATTGGCGACAAGGCAGCTTTTGAAATACTTGTTAAGAGGTATTCAAAATATGTATACACCACTTCGTTTTTTATGATTCGCGACAGCCATGAGGCGGAAGACATAAGCCAGGAGGTGTTTGTCAAAGTTTATCTCTCCATAGGTGGATTTAGGGGGCTTTCAAGTTTTAAAACATGGCTGAGAAAATTAACAGTTAACACCTGTATAGATAAAATAAGGCTGAAGTCAAAGATTTCCGACAAGAAGGTAAGCCTGGACAGCATGATTGAAGACGGGAAAGAAATACTTTTATATGAGTTTAATCAAAACGTAGAAAAGTTTTTTCAGGACAAGGAAACAGTAAACGATGTTTTAAAAATAATTGTTAATCTTGATGAAAGCTACAGGATACCTTTGATTCTTCGAGACCTTCAGGATTACAGCTATATTGAAATTGCCGAGATTTTAAAAAAACCCGTTGGCACAATAAAGACAAATATCCACAGGGCGAGAAAAATAATAAAAGATCAGTTGCTGGGAAAATGATGTCTGCCAGTTAGTCTTAGGCTGACATGAAGCCTGGCCGAACTGCCACCGTTTTTTATAAACAAAATTGCTCTGGCAGAATAAAATAAACAGATCAAATAAAATTAATTAAATACATATAAAAAGAGGATTATGAAAGCGCTGAACAAATTTTTTAAATACGCAAGAGATATAGTAGTAGATCCTGGGCAGGATATTGAAAACAGGATAATTGATAAAATTAAAAATTTAAGCGATAACGATAAAGAAGTTCTGGATGAAAGCTTTATGGAATTTTTAAAAAAAAGCAATTCAAAGCTTTATCTTTTTAATAAAAAAATAAAGGAAAATACCGGGTATCTGATTGCTTTTGGAATCCTGGGGTTTGCCGCAGGAGCGTTTTTGCTGGTTGAATTTAATAACTACAAAAAGCAAAAGGGCAGATTTTGACGTATTATCTTCTCCTGAAAATTAACACAAGGAGAATAAGTGCTATTATTATTATCCAGAACCAGGGGCTTAAAAAAAGCACTTTTATTGGCTCGTATTTGATTTTTCCAAAAAGTGAATACAAAAAATTCTCGAACCCTGTGTAAAAATTAGTCCAGAAATTTTTAAACTGATCAGAGACAAAGAAATTTTTAATAGCTTCCATAAACATATTGTACTTTGTATAAATAGAAATAAAAATAATTAATTAAAGTTATTTAAAAAAATCAGTATTTTAATTAAAATATACATAACTTTTTTTAATAATAACCAGATATTTTTCAAAGGAGGTGTGTTACTTGGGCTACTTCAAACTAAAAGAAAGAAAGACTAATGTAAGAACAGAAATTGTTGCCGGAATTACTACTTTTATGACAATGGCATATATAATTTTTGTTAACCCCGCAATCCTTTCGCAGGGGGGGACAACAGGTATACCTTTTGAGGCTGCGGTTGTGGCAACATGTCTTGGCGCAGGACTTATGAGCATGCTTATGGGGCTTCTTACAAATACCCCGTTTGCTCTTGCCTCGGGAATGGGCATTAATGCTGTTGTTGTGTTTACAATAATTTTTGGTCTGGGACTTACCTGGCAGCAGGCAATGGGAATTGTTGTTATTGAAGGAATTTTAGTAACAATTCTTGTATTAACAGGACTCAGGGCAATGATTATGAGGGCCATACCAATGGGGCTTAAATATTCAATCGGCGTGGGCATAGGATTGTTTATTGCTTTTATTTGAGCACAGGAAGGCGGATTTGTTGATATCGACCCAGTTACAGCAGTAAGACTTGGAAACTTTACATCACCTGTTACCCTGCTCGCATTATTTGGTCTTGTATTAACAATAGTCCTTCTTGCCTATAAAGTA
>CAYNMO010000129.1:0-7159 GCA_964398155.1 uncultured Actinomycetota bacterium
GCTATATCATGTTCAAAGGTATTTGTAAATTTCTCTGCTGTTTGTGCATCAATAATTTCTTTATCCTTAAAGGATTTGTTTCTTCAATTCTTGCTTTGCTGTATGGAGAAATATGCATATTATATAAAAACAATTCACCATTTTTTACTCTTGCATAGCTGTCTACAAGGCTTACCTTGTGTTCTCTTATGGATTTGACTTCATTTCCGCGCAGCATAATACCTGCCTCATATTTATCCAGAATAATATAATCATGAAAAGCTTTTTTATTCTGAGCAGCAATTAATTTTCCATCTACGCCTTTTGATTTTGCCATTTTTTGACCTGCTTACCACTTAATATTCCTATTTGCCATTGCCATTAAAATAATGTCTGATAATTTTCTATCAGCAGGATATGCTAACACATCGCCATTGAAAAATATAAAAGCCATTATAAACTTTTTGTATTTTTTTTGTCCATCACTTATTAAAACAAGCCTTATAAAACTTGTTTATTTTATTAATTTTTTAATTTCCTCAATTGCTCTTTCTTTTTGAATATCTGTCGTTGACTTTTCATCAAATTTTACTTCTATATCTGGTATTACTCCAGTTCCGTCTATTGATTCTCCTGAAGGAAGAAAGTATTTTGCTGTAGTAAATTTTATTCCTGAACCGTCGGGCAGAATATGAAGGATCTGAACAGTTCCTTTTCCATAACTTTTTGTCCCCACAAGTATTGCCCTTTTACTGTCCTTGAACGCACCTGCTGTCAGCTCGGAAGCACTGGCTGAATATTCATTTATAAGAACAATTAGCGGGACATTAAGATATTTTCCACTTTTTGCTTTAAACTCTTCAAAACTGTCTTTGCCATCGGTTCTGCCTTTAACAGTGACAATAGTTCCGCTTTCCATAAACAAATCACACAAATAAACGGCATCATTTAAAACTCCCCCAAGATTATTTCTCAAATCCAGGATTATTCCTTTAGCGCCCTGACTAATTAAGCTGTCTATCTCTTTTTCCAGCTCCCGGGCTCCGTTATCCTGAAATTCATAATACTGGATATATGCTATCTTTCCTTCTATTAATTCATCCGAAAAATTAGGAATAGTAAAAGTGCCTCTTGTTATTTCATAATCAAAAGTTTCGTTATTGGAAGGTCTAAAAAAGGTAACTGTGACTTTTGTATCTACCGGTCCCCTTATTTTTGCAACTGTTTCCTCCAGTGACATACCGGAAATACTTTCCCCGTTTACTTTTGTAATAATATCGCCCTGCATAATGTCAAATATTCCTGAAGGGCTTTCCTTTATTGCTTTTACAACTTCCACTTTTTTTTCGTCATTTATTGTTACTACCACGCCTATTCCACCATTAAGAACCCCCTGATAAGACTCCATAATTTTGGAATACTGCTCATTTGTAAAATACTCTGAATGTGAATCTTCCAGACTTGCAAGAACACCTTTTATTGCAGCCATTACGAGTTCCTGTTTTGTTTTTGAAGTCAGGGCTTCCTTATAAACAGAATCTATGGTCTGTTCAAGTGCCTTAATGCTTAAAGCATTTTGATCATTTGTTGCAGCAGCTGAACTTTCACTGCTTTTCTTTAATAAAAGTATATCCCCTGCTTGCTGCAGGGACATATTGAACCTGTTTGAAAAATCAGAACCAATCCATAATCCCGAAGCAAATACCAGTATTGCTCCTAATATGGCACCTGCTATTATTAATGCTTTAAACCTTTTCATATTTTTAAATTTGCTTTCTTTATCTGTCCGCTTGATTATTTATTAATATATTAATTTGTCCTGTTTTGCAGCAATAGTAATATTTATTAAAAATGAACATTTTGTAAATATTTAATTATACATAATATGACAATATATTTGTATTAACTGTTTAAGGCAAATATATAATGATTTTTAAAATCTGGTAAAGCCGATGCCGCATCAAAAAACCTGGGGATAAAAAATAAAACAGTAAAAAAATCAAATGTTTAATTTTACAGATAGCTTAAAGGATTTTGGGCAATACCATTAATTCTGACTTCAAAATGAAGATGCGGACCTGTGGCCAGCCCAGTCGCCCCAACATAACCTATAACCTGTCCTCTCTTAACCATTTGTCCCGGACCTACAGCATATCCTGACAAGTGTGCATAAAAAGTTGCAAAACCTCCGCCATGATAAATCAAAACTGAGTTTCCATAACCTCCGGAATAGCTGGCCTGTAAAACCTGGCCGCCATCAGCAGCAAAAATAGGAGTCCCGTTCGGTGCTGCCATATCGACACCGGTATGTGGCCTTACATATCCAAGTATGGGATGTTTTCTATTGCCAAAACCTGAAATGATACGCCCTGCTGTTGGCCAGAAAAGTCTGCCATTTGGCGCACTTCCATATTTTAATGATTCAAGTATCCTTTGTATTTCAGTTTCTTTTGCGACTTGCTGCGCCTGCATTGCAAGCAAAGCATTCTTGTCAGCCCTGGCACCGGAAAGAAGATCATTTTTCTCACTGAGAATGTCTGCAACCTCAGCCTTTTTTTGCTCAGCCTGCGTAACCAGCTTTTCCATATTGCTTTTTTGATCATCCTGTTTCTTCTTAAGCTCCATTATATTTTGTTTCACGCTTAAGGTCGCGCTTTTTTTATCTCTTATTTCAGTAATAATACCCGCATCCTGCTCTGCAAGCAGATTCATGAGTTTTAATTTGGAAAGTAATTCAATGAAGCTTTTGGATTTAAAAAGTATTTCAAAGAAGCTTGCGCTCCTGTTTTTATAGATTGAAGAAATTCTGTTATTTAGTATGATCTCTTTTGCTCCAAGCTCTTTGCTTATTTCGGCGAGATCATTTTCTTTTACTGCCAGGGAAATGTTTGTTTTGTCTATCTCACTTTTTGTATCAGCAAGGCTTAGAGTTACCACATTTAGCTGATCGAGGCTTGACAATAGCTGACTTTCTACCTGATTAACCTGCTTCAGGTAGTCCTGCTCCTTCTTCTTTACTTCCTCAATTTTCTTTTTTGTCGCCTCTTTTTCCTTCTGTACCTGTGCAAGCTGGTCCTCAAGAGTCGTACCAAAAATGGAAGCATTCGGAATAAGGAACATTACTAAAATAACAAATACCGATATTGCTGCGATTAAATTACTTCTTTTTTTCATAATTGTATTAATTATACCTTTAAATAGCGCCTTAATGCAAATCCGCTGCTTAGTATTCCTATAAGCCCTCCAATTACAATTATCCCCAAATAGGCAATTAATACTATATTACTGGTACCCAAAATAGCAAGATTTTTTATATGCATGGTTTCGACAATAGCTGTCTCGCCTTTTATCAGTAAAAATTTGTTTAATAAATAAAGCATTAAAACTGCCAGCCCTGCTCCCAGAAAGCCTTCAAAAAAACCTTCAAATAAAAATGGGGCTCTTACGTACCAGTTAGTTGCTCCTACCAGTTTCATTACTTCAATTTCTCTTCTCCTTGCATAAACTGACAGTCTGATAGTGTTATATATTAAAACCATAGTGGCAAGAATTAAAATAACTATTATGAGAAGGGCAATTGTTCCGGTAACTGCTGTGATTGAAAAGAGTTTCTTTATATAGCTTTTCCCATAAATTACCTCATCAACCCCGTCAATGTTATTACCGTCCTTATCTACAAACCGCAAAGCAATCTGCTCGACTTTTTGAGGATCGGTCATTTTTATTTCAAAAGATGCTGGAAGAGGATTTCCCTGTATTTCTTTTAAAATGTCACTGCCTTCATTTTGAACTTTAAACTTTTCAAGAGCCTGATCTTTGGAAACATAATTAATGCTTTCGACCTCCGGCCAGCTCTTAATTTCAGTCTCGAGATATCCTTTAAGATCATCTGAAATATTATCCTTAAGATAAACAGCAATTTCAACCTGACTTTCAATCGAATTCAATATAGCCTGCACATCATAAATAAGAACAGAAAAAACTCCTACAATAAACAATGTTATTGCAACAGTAGTTATCGCAGTAAAACCCATAAGAAAGTTTCTCTTAAAACTTAAGAATGTTTCTCCAAAAACATGTTTTGGTCTGAATACTAAACTCAAGATCCGTATACTCCTCTCTTTTGATCCCGGATGATTAATCCGTTTTCCATCTCTACGACTCTTCTTCTCATTGCATTGACAATGGATTTTTCATGAGTTGCCATTACAACGGTTGTTCCGATAAGGTTTATTCTGGAAAGAAGTTTCATAATATCATCTGAAGTTGCCGGATCCAGATTGCCTGTAGGCTCATCTGCAAGAAGAATAGGCGGCCTGTTTACAAATGCTCTTGCAATACATACTCTTTGCTGCTCGCCTCCGGATAGCTGATGTGGGAAAGAATCCATTTTGTTGTAAAGCCCTACAAGTTTTAATACCTGCGGAACCTGTGCTTTTATTACATAATTAGGCTTTCCTATTACTTCAAGCGCAAAAGCAATATTTTCAAATATTGTTCTGTCTAAAAGCAGCTTGTAGTCCTGAAAGATACATCCTATATTTCTTCTAAGCTGAGGTATCCTGCTGGATTTAAGAATGCAGATGTTTCTGCCCGCAATAAAAATTGTCCCGCTTGTAACAGGAGCTTCTTTTATTAGAAGCTTGATAAAGGTGGACTTGCCTGATCCGCTTGGGCCAACCAGAAAAACAAACTCCCCTTTTTTAACGACAAGGTTCACATCCTTTAATGCAGCGGTGTTATTTTCATAAATCTTGCTGACATTTCTGAATTCAATCATGTTCATTTTATTAAAACCTTGTTCTTGTATATCCTAAAATTTTAAAAATTATTAATTTATTTTTAATGAATAAAACTTTAAAATTTGCCTTTATTTTTTCATTTTTTACTTTTAAAAATTACTAAAAGGATATTAACATAATGAATTTATATAGTCCATAAAATTATACCCTTCAAAACTCACGGTTTAAAATATCTTATTAGATTCTGGTAAATAATTGGTTAGAATGGTTTAATTAGGAAAATTTTAAGCTTGGACCCAGGCTAATACTTTGGTAAAAACTAAGTTATTTGCCAGGAACCTGCCAGTCTTTTTATTATAAAAATATAAAAAACAAAAGAAGCTGTCTGCCAGTCTGATTTAAACTGATTTATTAGTTATTAATACCACTTTTCAAAAAAGCTTTAATAAAGACATCTATCTCTCCATTAAGAACAGAGTTTACATCTCCTATTTCTGTATCTGTTCGGTGATCTTTAATCATCTGGTATGGCTGCAGAACATAGCTTCTAATCTGGCTGCCCCAAGCTATATCTTTTTTTTCGCCCCTGATATTGTCAAGTTCGTTTATCTTTTTTTTCAGCTCCATTTCGTATAGTCTGGATTTAAGAATTTTCATCGCTGTTTCTCTGTTCATCGTCTGTGATCGCTCATCCTGACACGAGACAACAATACCTGACGGTATATGTGTTATTCTCACGGCAGAATCAGTAACATTGACATGCTGTCCTCCTGCTCCCGATGATCTGTATGTGTCTACCCTTAAGTCATCCTTGTTTATCTCAAGCTCAATATCATCTTCAAATAAAGGGATAACATCAACTGCGGCAAAAGAAGTATGCCTTCTTTTTGATGAATCATAGGGGCTTATTCTTACAAGGCGGTGTATTCCTTTTTCAGATTTAAGCAGTCCATAAGCATTCAGCCCATGAATTGTCAAAGTAACATTTTTAATTCCTGCTTCTTCACCTGGAAGATAATCCGTTATTCTGTATTTGAATTTCTTATTGTCGAGCCATTTTAAGTACATGCGAAGAAGCATGTCAACCCAGTCATGCGATTCAGTTCCGCCTGCACCGGGATGTATATTTAGAATCGCTGGAAGCTGATCGTATGGCCCGCTTAACAGTGTCTTTTCCTCAAGTAAGTCAAGAAGTTTGCGGATATCTTTAATGTTGATTTCAAGCTCGGAAATAATATCTTTATCAGCATCCTGCTTTATGATTTCAATGGCTGCCTCTGCATTTTCAATCTTCACGGCAATACTGTCAAAAAACTCTATAAGGCTCTTTGCTTTTTCAATTTTCTGCATTATCTTCTGGGCTTCCTGATAGTCATCCCAAAAATTTTCCACATATGACTGATCGCCCAGCAATTTAATTTCTTCTTTTTTAGTATCTATTTCAAAGACAGTTCCTTAGGTAATTAAATTTTTCTGTAAGCTCAAACATAAAATCATTATATTCTTCGTACATTTTTATCACAGCCCTTTTGTTTTGTATAAATTATTTTTATAAACTTAATGTTCCGACACAAATATTTTACTTTTAATGCTGCCTCTGTAAAAAGGTTTACTCATCCTTGCCGCAGCATTTTTTATATTTTTTGCCGCTTCCACACGGACACAAATCGTTTCTTCCTGGTTTTTCTGAGTTTACAATCGGCTCTTTTTTTGCAGGAGTGTCGTCGCCGGGCCCACTGGTTGAAACATTTTTATACTGCTTTTCATGCTGTTTTTGCTGTTCCTCACCTGTGTATATTCTGGCATTATAGAGAAGTTTTATCGTATCATTTTTTACTTCTTCAATCATGTCTTTAAACAAATGATATGATTCGTGTTTGTATTCAACAAGAGGGTCATGCTGCCCATAAGACCTCAAGCCTATTCCTTCTTTCAGATAATCCATTTCAAGAAGATGATCACGCCATCTGTTGTCAATTACATTAAGGACAACAATTTTCTCGAGCTGATGCATTACTTCTTTTCCGAAATCTTTCTCACGTTCTTCATATACTTTTAATGCCTGCTCAAAAATATGCTCTTTGAGCTCAACTCTGTCCGGTCTTGAGGACTCAAGTTTGTCTTTTTCTAAAATATTTTTTGAAATGTCCCTGCCAAACATCAGTATCAGATAATTTTTATACTCTTCCTTATCCCATTCTTCAGGATATGTATTTATGTTCAGATGGCTGTCAAAGCTTTTGCCTATAAGATTTTCTATCATTTCAACAGCAGATTCTTTTAGATTTTCCTCAAATAGTGCTTTTTTTCTTCTTTCATAAATTACTTCTCTCTGCTTGTTCATTACATCATCATAGTCAAGAACATGCTTTCTTATTTCAAAATTTCTTGATTCAACCTGTCTTTGAGCATTTTCGATTGACCTGTTTATTATCGGG
>CAYNMO010000130.1:0-7156 GCA_964398155.1 uncultured Actinomycetota bacterium
GCCCTTGAAAGCCCAGCCAAGTATTTTCCTGTATTCTTTGACTGCTCTGTCTTCCCCTTTAAAATAAATCATGAATTTAAGATATAACTTCATTGCCTCTATTTTTATATCATTTGTCAGGAATATATTGTCCAAGAGAAAATTATCCCCATTGCTTTCAAATTTATTGGGATTCTGCTCTTCTTTGACCACACAACGACTCTGTCTGATTTTTAAAAGCCCCAGCAGTAGTTCAGGAAATATCCAGGGATTGCCTCTTGCGGCTCTTCCCACCATTAGTCCGTCACAACCGGTATAATCTAAAACTCTGGCAGCAATATTTGCATTCTGGATATCACCGCTTGCAATGACAGGAATTTTGATAATTTCTTTTACTTTTTTTATCTGTTCATAGTCGGCCCTGCCGGAATATCCCTGTTTTACTGTCCTTCCGTGTATTGACACGGCGTCGGCACCTTCTAATTCAGCAATTTTTGCTATCTCAAGCACATTTATATTGTTTTCGTCCCATCCAATTCTCAGCTTCACAGTAACAGGTTTTTTTATATTTCCCTTTAATTTTCTGACTATTCTGCCAATTGTTTCGGGCTCATTTAGCAAATATCCTCCGCTTTTTGTCTTTAGCACCTTTGGGACAGGACAGCCCATATTGACATCGATAATGTCTGCATTTTTTTCTATTGCAAGAGCTGCCTGGGTTATAATATCGGGGTCATTTCCAAATATCTGAACAGAGCAGGGTCTTTCAAAATCTGTTATTCTTGTAATATCAAATGACTTCTCATGTTTTAACATCAGTCCGTAGCTTGTTGCCATTTCTGAAAATACCAGTGAGCATCCAAACAGCTTGGCAAATATTCTGTAGGTATTATCGCTTATTCCTGCCATGGGAGCAGCAATAAAAGGATTATTTATTTTGATATCTGAAATCATAAAACTTTCAAAAACAGCCTTTGAAAGATCACCTTGGGAGATGCAGTCCAGCTCTTTACTGTTAAAATCGAAAGACTGGCATATTGCTTCAAAAATAGAACCTGCAAGTTTTTTAAGTCCTGAAACCAGCTCTTCCAGTTCGTTTTCGTCCCGGCTTATGTGTTTAAATGACATCATTTCCCGGATTCTTCTGCTCTGTTTTTTTCATATATAAGTCTGATACCCTTAAGAGTCAGGTTTCCATCAAATATTTTTATGTATTTGCTTTTATCCTTAAGCAGGTAAGACAGACCGCCCGTTGCTATTACATAAGGCTCGTAAATATTTTTACTTCTTTTTTCTTCTTCAATAATTTTTTCAATTATAAAATCAACCTGCCCGAGAAATCCGAACAGTATGCCTGCGCGCAGACCGTCATAAGTATTTTTGCCTATTATAGTTTTTGGCCAGCTTAAATCCACCTTGGAAAGCTTTGCTGCAACTTTAAACAATGCTTCTGATGAAATTTCAATACCGGGTGTTATTACGCCGCCTATATAATCTCCTCCGCTGGAGATAATATCAAATGTAGTTGCAGTTCCAAAATCCGCAACAATAGCAGGGCAGCCGTAAAATTCTTTTGCTGCGACAGAATTAGCTATCCTGTCTGCTCCAACCTCTTTAGGATAATCATATAATATCTTTAAACCTGTTTTTGCCGCACTGCTGATAACAAAAGGCTCACACTTGAAATATTTTACACACATTTTCCTGAATTCCTCCATTGCCCTTGGAACCACACTTGAAATTGCCACCTCTTCAATACTTATGGCATCATAACCGGCGTTATCAAGAAAATTTATAATTATAGATCCTATTTCATCTTCCGTTTCGTATCTGTATCTTGGAGTTCCCATTCTCCATGTAGTTACAATATCTGATTTTTCAAACAAGCCGATAACTGTATGAGTATTTCCAATGTCAATTGCGAGAAACATCTTAACCTCCCTAAGTAAATTTTGTTAAAGCCCTTACGGCTGAAATAATTAAAACTGCCTGTGAAAAATAACAAATGCTCCTTATTATTTTACAACATTATTAAAAGTTTAAAAAATTTTGCAGCTATTCAGTACATGAACATTATACTTCTGCTTATTAAAGGCAGTCTGGTGTTAAAACTGACTTTAACCCAGTCATCTCAAACTGACTTGAAGCGTGTCTAAATTGTTATAAAATTTTAAACATAGTTCGCCATATGGCTCGAGGTTTTAAACTTAAGGGGAAGGTCTAATCCGTTTTCAAGGAGGAATGCTTCATTTTTTAGAATCTCTTTTGAGCTGCCGTCATAAACAATTTTGCCTTTATTTAAAATAAGGCATCTTTCTGAAAATTCATATGCAAAATCCATGTCATGAGTTGAAATAATTATAGTTTTATTTAATGATTTTATTAATTCTATAAAATTATTCCTGTTTTGCGGATCAAGATTGCTTGACGGTTCATCAAGTATAAGTATGCCAGGATCATAAGATAAAACTGTTGCCAGCGCAGCTAATTTTTTCTCGCCATAACTTAAAAAATGAGGGATTTCGTTTTCCTTGTCAAAAAGATTTACTTTGCTTAAAGTTGAAGACACGGTGTTTTTAATGTACTCCCTGTCATGAGCTCTGGGGTCTCTGTTTTTTAAAAGAAAATTAACCAGCCCAAAAGCAACATCCTCAAAAACTGAAGTTGAAAAAAGCTGGTCATCGGGATTTTGAAAAACAAATCCGATTTTCTCGCGGATATCATAAATATTTTTTAAATCAATCCTTTTGCCATAAATATAAATATTTCCGGAATTATTTAAGTTTTCTTTAAAGTACTCCTCCATAAGTCCTGCAATATTTAAAAGGAGTGTTGATTTTCCGGCGCCGTTTGGACCTATTACCGATACTTTTTCACCATTGCCAACGGTAAAATTTATATTTTTTAAAACAGTTTTGTATGTCAGACTGCTGCTGTTTTGTCTTTTTGGCAAAACATAGTTAAAGCTAAAATCTCTGACTATAACCGCCGCCTGCTCTGATAACTCTTTTTCCATTTAAAATATCCGCCTGGTAAAAATTTACTAAAATAATTAATTGTTTTAAAAAATATTTTTTTTTGGAGATGTAAATACTCAGCTAAAGTAACTTCTGTTTATAGCTCTCTAATTAGTTCCTGGTAATTCCTAGCCAACAATTAGCCAAAATAGTCTAATCTGGAAAGTTTATAGCTTAATTTAAGCAAATTATTCACTAAAAAATGAGTTATTTACCAAAACTAATTATCTCCTGATGAACAATTGGCATATTAACCAAACTTATGAATATTTTTAGCTTAATTCAAACAAATAATTCACGAAAAACTTAGTTATATGCCAAAAACCAATTAAAAATAGTACCTAAACAGCTTTTAATGCCCTGAGATCAGAAACTATATTTAGCAGGCGCCTGAACGTAAGACAGACAGCCCATTATTTTTTATTTAAAACATATTTAAAATAAATTAAACTTTGTGAAGTATAGAGTATTTACTAAACCCATACTTCTTATTGCAATATTAAAAAGCACCAGAAATGAAATTACTGCAATACTGCTTTTTTTGATTTTAGGGCTCTCATGAGTCAGGTAAAAATTACCATCAAACCCTCTGGACTGCATTGCCATAAAAATGTTTTCTGCTCTGATAAATGATCTTATAAATAAATTGCCTACCAGATATGATAATTTTTTATTAATGGCAAATCCCTGTTTTTTAAATATCCTGGCATTAATGGCTTTCTGTCCGATGCTGAATTCCTCCCTGAAAAGAAAGAGATACCTGTACATTAAAAACATTATCGAAACTACGATCCTGGGAACATATAGTTTTCTAAGCCCCCAGAATATCTCCCTCTCGTCTACTGAAGTAATCATTGAAGAAAGAAGCAGCAGTGACAAAAAAGATTTTATTATCACCGAGAAAAAAGTATCAAGACCATTATCAGTTATCTGCAATTTAATAATTTTGAATCCAAACTCATAAATAACCTGTCCTTTACCAGCAAATGGAATAAAAATCGAAAGAAAAAACGGAATCAAAAAAAGTCTGGCAAGCTTTTTTATAAAAATTTTAAAATCTGGCTTAAACAATAAAGCGATTATAGTGCAAAGCATCAAATAAAAACCCAATTTTTTATAGTCACCATTAGAAACACTGACTATAAAAAATATTGTAATTACCGTTATTAATATTTTTGCTCTGATATCTATAAAACTTTTCACTTGTTATTTAATATCTCTTATATTTAAAATTGTCATTATTATCTGAAACAGTACTTCCTTTACCTGTTCAATACACCCACAAAACTTTTCATGTAATGTTTAGCGTTTTTAGTGTTTTCAGCTTTCATTATTTTTCTCTGAAACAGGGTTGCTTTTACCTGTTTAATCCATCCTTAAAACTATTCAAGTATTATTTAAAATTTTTTATATTTGAAACTATCATTATTAACACCTGAAACAGGGTTGCTTTTACCTTTTTTGTATTTGCCTGCCAAAAAAATAATGCCAAAAATAAGAGAAAATAAAGCAAGTATTAGCAGTACTCCAAAAAATCCGGAAACAGCTGTCTGCCAGTAGCTGTTTTTAATTCCAGGAAACATATAATCAGCCATAATAAAATTAATATTAAAAGTATTTCCGGCTTTTTCTGCAAAACCAAAATCCTGTGCCGTTCTTTCGAGGCCGTCTGGCTGTTTTGATGCAAGTGGTGACAGAAACAATGCAATTATTACTGAAATCAGGATTATAGCTGCAATAAATATCTTTTCTTTGTTTTTCATATATCCTTCCTAAAAATTAACTACTGCAAAACATTTTTTAAGTATTTTTATTCCTCTATTTGGGAAGATTCTAATTTTCTAACCATGTTTCGCGTTAGTATCAGATCCGGTTTGACTTTGTCTATAAATGTAATAACGGCAACCGTTATTGCCGCTTCTCCAAGTCCTATAATCATATACGATATTATCATTGAGCCAAGAGCTAATTTAAGCGAATATGTACCTGATACTGCTAACTCTATTGCACAAAAAACAGATGCCGCAACTACGGAAATCCATGAAGAAACCGCGGCAGCGATATAAAATACTGTCCTGGATTTGGAAAATTTAGTAATGAGTCTGTATATTAAATAAGCACTTATTACTCCAACTATTGCCATATTAAATGTATTTGCGCCCAGTGCACTTATGCCGCCATCACCAAAAGCAAAAGCCTGTACCAATAGCACGACAGCCATTATTATGCCGCCTGCATAGGGTCCGAGAATTATGGTCGAAAGCGCTGCACCCAGCAAATGCCCGGAAGTCCCGCCAATTATGGTAAAATTAAGCATTTGGGCTGCAAATATAAGTGCTGCAAAAATTCCCATGAGCACCACTACTCTTGCTCTGAAATACTGCTTTACCTTTATCACTGCAAAAATAAAACCGGATATAGAAAAAACCCCCGTTGCTGCGGCTGTTTTTAAATCTATAAAACCATCAGGAATATGCATACCTTTAGCCTTTAAGTAAAAGTGCTATCATTTTTAAAAAAATAACACGATTATATTAACACCTAAGTTTAAGCAAGACAATAATTGCCTGAATGAAATTAATTAGTTTCTGGTAATTAATGACCATACTTATGAAAATATTAATTTCAATTTACTTAGATCCTGATAAATAATTTGCTAAAATAGTCTAATCAGGAACATTTTAAGCTTGCTTTTAAACGGATATTTCGGTCAAAAATGAGTTGTTAACCAGAAACTAATTATATAAGACGGGTGCCTTCCTGGTTGCGGACCTTCCTGGTTTTTAGGTGAATAACTGGCTAAAATAGTACGCTCAGAAGAATTTTAAGTTTAATTCATGAAGGTAATTCACTAAAAATTTGATTATTAACCATAAAACAATTAAGCATGCGGCAGGCAAAAACATATTTGGCGCAGGTGTTATGGCTGTCACATCGAGGTGACAGCCCTGAAAGCATTGATTACTAATATTTTGCTGGATTTTGAGGGATATTTTTTAAAAAAATAGGCATGTCCATACTTATTTTGGAAACTTTTTCTACAAATTCATGTTTTTTTATAAATTCATTTACATTAACACCGTCCACTTCAAAAGCAGGTTCTATCTCCGATAAAGGTACGAGTACAAAATTTCTTTCCGAAAGTCTGGGGTGTGGCAATTGCAATATATCAGAATTTATCTTTATATCTTCAATAGACAAAATATCTATATCTATAATCCTTGGCCCGTTTTTAATTACCTGGTTTTCCCTTCCCATTTTATATTCTATGCTTTTTATATAACCCAGTATCACAAATGGATCCATAGATTTTTTTACAGCTGCCTTAACGACAAGATTAAAAAAATTATCCTGATTTTTAACATACATAGGCTCAGTTTCGTAAATAGAAGACACTTCAAAAACACCCAGTATGCCTGATTTATAGATTGCCGATAATGCTTTTTTAATATTATCGAGCTTGTTTCCCTTATTTGTACCTATCGAAAGATAAATTATTCTGTAATCCCTGTCAGATACCTTTTCAACTTTAAAAGGAACAGTCATGTTTTCAAAATCATCCAAATGGATATTAATCAGGCTTGCTTTTTCCTTAGGAATGGATAAATATTTGTTTTTTGTGTCAATCTCAAACTCAGCACCCACACTTTCAATGCTTTCGTTTATTGGTGGATTTATTTTTTCAACTCTTGCTTTAACTTTAGAAATAATCGAAGACAGCCCACTTACTCTGACGGCTATTTCTTCAGCGAGTGTTTCAAGCAAATTATACTTCGTAGCTGAATTTATTCTCTTTATTACTTCTACTGCTTCGGCATAATTTACAGTTTCCAATAAATCATCGCTGCCAAGAAAGCTGTCTTTTAGTATGCTTATCTCGACATTAAAAACAAAGTACTGACCTTCCTTTTTTTCCTCAGGACTTACACCGTGATAACCATATAATTCTAAATTCTTTATAATAATTCTAAACATCTGCATAAATTAAACTCTCCTGATATTGATTATTAAATAGTCTGCACTGCTTTAACAATACTGATTGCCCTAATAGTTTCCTTAACATCATGAACCCTTAAAATATCTGCTCCATTAGCAATACACAGAGCTGCAGCTGCAAGGCTTCCCTCCAGCCTGTCTTCTGGTGAAAGATTTAAAAGAAT
>CAYNMO010000131.1:0-1082 GCA_964398155.1 uncultured Actinomycetota bacterium
AAAGAGAGGTTATTGAGAAGGGTTTAATTGAACTTGTACATAAAAAAAATATCGAAGCACTGCGTAAAGAATTAGGCACTTTTGATTTAGACTTAACTCTGGAAAAACTCGATGATTTAAGAGGGGCAGAATAAATGATTCTTGTAGATACTTCGGCGTGGATATTTGCTTTGAGAAAAAATCCTTTTGCAAAATTAAAAAGCAGGATAGGCCATCTGTTAGAAGTGGATGAAATTATTACAATGGGCATGATTAAACTTGAGCTCCTGGGTGGGACGAAAACAAAAGAAGAATTTGACCGATTAAAAACTCGTCTTGATGCACTTTATGAGATTTCAACTGCTGCAAAGCTTTGGAGTTTTGCTGCTCAACTGGCATTTGATCTCCAGAGAAAGGGGCTAACAATTCCTTATACAGATATATTGATTGCCAGTGCTGCTATTCAATCTGAGGCTATAATTCTGCATGCAGATTCACATTACGATCTTATAGCCGGACAAACAGAATTAAAAGTAGAGAGCTATGTGGCCCAGGTGCAAGTTTATTAAAATATGAGACCGCGGTAAATGCCTTAATAGAAAAATCCACAGACTATTAATTAATTTTTTTTAAATGATATAATAAACAAAAGTTTTAGGTTAAATTTATTGCAAATAATAAAAATTGGTTTTAATCTTTAAGACTTGATAAATTAAGAATTATTAAAACAGTCTGGGGAGTTTGATATCAAAGGCAAATTTATAAAAAGGATTTCAGGATTTATAAATGATTTCGGGATTTTATTTAAGAATCACGAGCTCATTTACAGCCTGTCAAAAAAAGAGCTTAAGGTAAAATACAGAGGCTCCTTTTTAGGCTTTTTCTGGTCCCTTATAAACCCGCTTCTTACGATGCTTGTTTATACCTTTGTGTTTTCTCTAATTATGAGGCTTGGGGTCAAAGATTATGCTGTTTTTCTAATTAGCGCCCTTCTTTCATGGAGCTTTCTGGCAAATTCGGTTAGTTATGGCGCAAACTGCATTGTTGCAAACAGCAATCTTGTAAACAAGATATATTTCCCGAGGGAGATTATTCCTTTCTCA
>CAYNMO010000131.1:1098-7117 GCA_964398155.1 uncultured Actinomycetota bacterium
CTATAAATTTTATACGTATTTATACTGGCTTCCGATACTTATTATTGCTGAATTTTTCCTTGTTTCGGGGTTAACGCTTCTTGTATCGGCACTGAATGTATTTTTCAGGGATCTGTCCCACCTTATAACCATAATCATAATGGTGTGGTTTTTTGGAACACCGATTATATACCCTTTAAATATGGTGCCGGAAAAATTTCAGGTTATCTTAAGGTTTAACCCGATGACTACCATTACGTCAATGTATAGAAATATTTTTTATCATGTAAAATATCCTGAGGGCATGCTGTGGCCAAACTGGTTTATGATAGTTGTAAATGTCGCCACTATTTTAATTATATTTTTCCTGGGATACTTTATTTTTAAGAGACTTGAACCAAGGTTTGCCGAAGAGATATAGGAGTGGCGCACTTTTAGGAGCCCTTGAGAGACAGGTTTATTTCCTTCAGGAACCGGTCTGCTTTTGTTTTGTACTTAATGAGGTTATTTAAAAAGATTTAATAACATTACTTTAAAAGATAAAATTTTAATCATATTATGACTGATAAAATAGCGCAGGAAACAGATAAATCCCAGGACGGGGTTACCAGTAGCAATATAAAAAGAATAAGAGATGTCAGTGTCGCTGACTATGCTGTCGAAATTGCAAACATTACCAAAAGATACAGGATTCATTATGAAAAAAATCCCAGCCTTAAAGAAACCATAATCCATCTCAGAAGAAGCAAGTTTATAGAATTCCTTGCGCTTGATGATGTTACCTTTAATGTAAATCACGGGGAGACTCTTGGAATAATAGGGCCTAACGGATCGGGCAAGAGCACGATGCTCAAGCTCATTTCAAGGATACTGCAGCCAACAAAAGGCGAAATAAGAGTTAATGGTACTGTATCAGCTCTTCTTGAACTGGGGGCAGGATTTCACCCTGATTTGACGGGTAGGGAGAACATCTTTATTAATGCTGCAATTCTTGGGATGAAGAGGAAAAACATTGAAAAGAAATTCAATGAAATAGTAGCTTTTTCAGAGCTTGAAAAATTTATTGACATGCCGGTAAAGAATTATTCTTCTGGTATGTATATGAGGCTTGGTTTTTCGGTTGCAATAAATGTAAATCCAGATATTTTGCTGGTCGATGAAGTGCTCGCTGTCGGGGATCAGGCTTTTCAGGCCAAATGCTACAAAGTAATTTATGACTTTATAAAGCAGGGCAAAACCATAATAATTGTCTCCCATGATCTTGGCACAATTCAGGATCTGTGCAACAGAGTGGTATTTTTAAGAAACGGTAAAGTGGAGCAGATAGGAGGACCGGTTGCAGTTGTAACTGCTTACCGTTCCTTTGTTGAAAATATCGAAATGGAAAGAGCTCATGAGCAGCAGAAGGAAGAAAGAAACAAAATATTCCAGACTATTATTGAAAACAACCAGAAGGTAATAACAGGGGAAGATATTGACAGGCTTGCGGCAAGCAATCTTAGCAGCAACGACAATATAATTAACAGATTTGGCTCAGGAGATGCTGAGATTGAAGACATAAGGCTTCTTGATGACAGCGGAAATCCGATTGATTTTTGCAAGTATGGCGATGAAGTAACGATAGAATTTAATGCAGTCTTTAAAGCAGAAGTAGAAAACCCGATATTTGGAATCAGAATAATTGATTTTAAGGGAAATACTGTTTACGGGACAAACAACAGGCTTCACAATATTCTTGTCGGTACTTTTAAAGAAGGCGACAGGGTAAAAATATCTTTCAGACAGAAAATAGTAATGATGGGCGGAGTATATTATGTTTCCCCGGCTGTCGGGTATAAGGATTTCAGGACTTACTGCGACTGGGTAAACAATATGCTGACAATAAATATAATAAAACATAATAAATCAGAAGGTATTGCAGATTTAAATTCAGAAATGACCGTTTCCGTGGTTTAGTAACCTCACCTTTTAAAAATGTCCAGGTCTTTAGTTACGTGATTTTTTAAAAAAGCGTATGACTTAAAGAAAACTTCATGACAAAAAAAGCAGACAATAAAAGTAATCTTAAAAAACTTCCGGCCGGCAATATTGGTATTTCCGATACGGGTGCGGAAGGAGACAGTTCGCCAAATAGCAGCCAGCTATTTGACAGTGCGCTGCATAACAATCAGTCGCCTGAAAGTGCTCCACCTGATATAAGTAAGCCAATTGAAAGTGGGCTGCCAGATAATAGTCAGCCAATTGAAAGCGTTTTGCCAGGTGACAGCCAGTCATTAGAGCCCGCCCTGCCAGATGACAGCCAGCCACTTGAGAAGGCTCCTCTGCCATATGGTTTTAAGAAAGAAGTCGAAGGCGACAGCGGCGAGGGTGGCGGCGAAGGCAATGGCGGCGAAGGAATAAAAACCCCCAGGGCTTTACTTATAGTTATCAATTACAATGGATTAAACTTTATAGGCGAATGCCTTGATTCGCTATATTCTCAGTCATACAGGGAGTTTGAGGTTATTGTAGCTGACAACAATTCAAAGGACGGAAGCGTTAACTTTATCAGAGAGAACTATCCTCATTGCGAGGTTTTGAGCAACTTCCAGAACAAAGGTTACGGAGTTGCAATAAACAGAGCAGTAAAATACGGTCTTAAAAAATATGGAAGAATAGATTATTTTGCGATATTAAATAATGACTTGAGACTTGAGCCAGACTGGCTTGAAAATCTGATAAATTACGGCCAGAGCAAGCCGGAGTGCGGAATACTTGCCGGCAAGATGCTTATATATTACTGGCCCAAGTACATAAACAGCACAGGCGGGCTTGTAAACTACTTTGGAAGCGGCTGGGACAGGGATTTTTTTGAGCTTGATGCGCAGTGCCAGAGAGAAAGCGGAGAAGTCCTGTCGGTTTCGGGCGGGGCGATGCTTATAAAAAAGGGTGTTTTTGACGCGGTTGGCTTCTTTGAGACAGGTTATTTTATGTATTATGAAGATATAGATTTTTGCTTTAAAACCTGGAAGTATTCAGATTACACTGTGGATTATGTAAAAGACGCACTCGTATATCACAAATTCAGCGCCTCAAGCGGGGTAATGAGTTTAAAGAAGCATTTTTACCTTAAGAGGGCAAGATTTGTCTTTATTCTAAGGAATTACCCTATTGGGTTTCTTGCAAAGATAATTCCTCAGATATCGCGATACGAGGTAGGCTATATAATGAAGGATCTTCTTGCCAGATATGACTTTATAAATTTTTTCAGGGAATTTTATATTTTCCTAATATTTATCGCAAAACTTCCAATTATTCTTGGTAAAAGGATTTTGACCAGGGATAATAAAAGCAGGCTTCGAAGCACAAAAACAATGAAGATGTGGAATATGGTAAGCACCACGACAACAAATTCAGGAAGGAAATTTATTCCGATGCAGTATCTTGATATTCTGTGGAACAAATTTGAGAAATACGGTGAAAAAACCAACAGGATAGTTATGGGCATTAATGATATGGGAATTGGAAATGGATGGAAAAGCCTTATAACCAATGGTAATCCCAGGGGAAGATTTTTCTTTAACTGCGCAGATATTGTTCTTGATAATCCATACAGGGGCACTAATTATAAATACTACTTTCAGCTGCAGTACTTTTTATATGATAAAAAAGAGGAAAGCCTCTCAGTAAGTATTGAGGGACAGCTTTTTAGCTTAAAGCTTTTTGAAGGAATGCATACAGCGGTAGTTAAGATTGGCGGCGGTATCCTAAAAGACCAGAAGGAAATAGGTATAAGGCTTTTACTTGACGGCACTAACTCCGGCGCTGACTCCGGCTCAAACTCCGGTGCCAACTCCGGCGCAAACTCCGGTGCTGACCCCGACACTAACTCCACCACTAACTCAGGTGTTAATAAAAATGCCTGCCTGACAGACCCCAGCTACCTGGAAGGGGATATGGAAAAAATGGATAATGCGCAGTTTAAAGAGTACACCAAAAACTTCAGCGATTTGTTTGTGATTGAAGCTGCTCTATTAAGTGAAGATTCACAGTATTTAAGAAAAGAGATGTCAGATTTATGAGCATGGAAGAACAAATTGTACAAAAACAATTAAAGGCGGCCATGCCGGAATCAGGCATTCCTGAGGGCAAACGATGCCTTATGGTGCTGCACAGATTCTGGCCGTTTCTTGGCGGGTCCGAGAGGCAGTTTCTCAAATGGGCGCAGGTGCTCGATGAAAAGGGCGTAAAGACTGATGTGTTTACCACAAATGTCTGGGATAATGACTTTTTTTACTTTCCTGAGAAGAAGTATATAAAGGAAGGAAGGGCCAGACTCGGCAAGAATATAAATATAAGAAGATTTAAGATTTTTCATCTTCCAAATCGCAATGCAGTGCTTCATTTCTGGTCAAAGCTTCCCGGAAGGATGATAAAATTTCTAATTGGCGCTCCATATATTTTTCTGCCGGGATACTATATTTATATGTATCTTATTTCAATTTTACCCGGGAAAAGATTTGATTTTGTAATTGCCGGAGTTTTTCCCCATTATTACCTTATTTATCCGGCGTACTTCTATGCAAGAATGAAAAGAATTCCATTTATACTTGTGCCGCTTGTGCATTTTGGGGAACCAAATTCTAAAGATAATTTCGATCTGTTTTTTAATGAAAAGGGTAAGTTTCTTTTAAGAAGATGTGATTATATTTTAACAATTACTGATGATGAAAAAGCAAAACTTGCAGCCAACGGCATAAACCCTGCAAAAATCAGGGTCAGCGGGATAGGGGTGGAGGAAGCTGAAAATATGCCTTCAAATGCTGACAAATTCAGGAAGAAATACAATATTAACGCTCCTTATGTTTTGCAGATTTCTACTCAGACACACGACAAAGGGTCTCATCATACCGTTGAAGCCATGAAGGTTTTGTGGAGGAAAGGGGTTAATATAAAGCTGGTGCTCATCGGACAGATACTTGGTGAGTTTGAAGTTTACCTTCGTTCCCAGAAAAGCTATGTTTTTGAAAATACAATAATTTTAAGCTACGGCAGCGAAGAAGATAAAAATAATGCAATTGATGGATGCAAAGTTTTCGTAATGCCCTCAAAATCTGATTCTTTCGGGCTTGTATATGTTGAAGCATGGCTGCACAGAAAACCGGTTATTGCAGCTTACTGCAGTGGAGTCATGGAAGTAATCGATGAGGGGATAAATGGCTATCTCGTTCCCTTTGGTGATTACGAGATGATTGCCGGATATATTTATAAATTGCTAAAGGATAAAGAGCTGGCAAAAAAGATGGGCGAGGAAGGTTATAAAAAGGCTCAGGCCAATTACTTATGGGATCAGAGACTAAAAGGCTTCAATAAATTAATTGAAGGATTAAAACTGTGAAAATTGGAATAGACATATCTAGATATATTGATAAATCGGGTGGGGTGGGAATTTATGCCGCCAACCTACTTAGGTTTCTGCTTAAGATTGATATTGAAAACAAATATCTTGGCTATACCTTTTTTTATGACTGTTTTCCGGAAGGGTGGAACAAAAAAGAAGATGCCGGAATTTTTGAAGATTACTACAGAAACTCAAATATTTACACAAACTTTGCCTTAAATAATATAGATCTAAGCACCGCAAAGGTCAGGAAGAAATGGGCAAAGTCCTCTATAGAAGGCAAGGAGAAACTGCTTGGAGACGCAGATATTATTCATTCTACAGCCTATATTGTGCCGGAGCTTTTAAAAGCAAAACTTGTAGTAACAATTCATGATTTAAGTTTTCTTTTGTTCCCAGACATGCACACAGAAGGCAATATAAAACTTTTAATGCAGAACCTGATCTATATAAACTCAAGACCGGATAAAATTATTTGTGACAGTGAGCAGACAAAAAAAGACCTTATGAGGTTTTTCCATGTCCCGGAGAAAAAAATAAAAGTAATTTATCTGGGAGTCGACCATATTTTCAGTGACCCCATAGAAGATGAAAACAGGGACATTGTTCTGGCCAGATATGATCTTATCGGACTAAATTATATTTTAACTGTTGCATCCA
>CAYNMO010000132.1:0-7013 GCA_964398155.1 uncultured Actinomycetota bacterium
TTATCGAGAGCATCAGGACTCCCCCTCTAAATAAAATAATGTCCTTTATTACTTATATGGGCAATTCACTGGCAATTACAATTTCTTTTTTTATTATGGTAATCCTCCTGATAATATTAAAGAAATACAGATACCTGTATTCACTTTTAATTTCCATGTCAGGTTCTGCTGTTTTTGTGCTGCTGATAAAAAATATTATAGGCAGACAGCGTCCTCCTGTAGAAAATGCATTAATTGTATTAACAGATTTCAGCTTCCCCAGCGGTCACAGCTATATGGCGGTTGCTTTTTATGGCCTTATTATTTATTTCATATTCGACATACTTAAAGATAATAATACCAAATATTTTATCCTCTCAGCTGGAATAATTTTTATTTTATCTCTTGGTTTTTCAAGACTCTACCTTGGAGTTCACTGGCCAAGTGACGTATTTGCAGGTTTTGCAGCAGCAATTGCTCTCATTACGGCAATAATTACAATTCTTGAAATAAAGGAAAAATTCCACCCGATAAAAAAAACTGTCCCTATAAAAACTAAAATAATTGCTCTCGCGGCAGGTCTTTTTATGTTTTTTGGATGGGCTGCCTATCTGATTATTTACTATATACAAAACCCGTTAAAATAGTTTGCCTATAATTGCCTTAAGCTGCAATGAGCCGCAACACTATCAAAAAGAACCCAAATATTATTTTCTAAGCCTGCTGTAATTTTTTATTATTTTTTCAGAAGAAGAGCTGTAGTGCTTAAAGAGATGTCCTGTAAAATTTATCTGAGAAATATATGGTATTTCTTTATCTATTACAACTATATTTATTGCACCATGGCTCTGTATAATTGAGCTCCACCTTTCTGGCGGTATTTTTAGCCAGTGGACAAGCATTGCTACTATAAAGCCGCCATGAGTAATTAAAAGGATATTACTGTCGTCTTCATGTTCTTTTAAAATATTATTTATTTCACGGCTTCCCCTTTCAATGATTTCATTAAAGCTTTCGCCTCCTGTCGGGGGATTTTCAAAAGGATCTTTTATCCAATTTAAAAAATCAGTATTATATTTTGCAATAATATCGTCAAACATCAGGCCTTCCCACTTGCCAAAATTTAACTCCTTAAGATTTTCCCTGACCTGAAAATCCTTATCAGTTATTTTTTTAAAAATCTCAGCAGTTTCTATTGTTCTTCCAATAGGGCTTGAATAAAATCCTGCAAAATTTACTTTTGAAAGATATTTTGCCGCCAGTTCTGCCTGTTTTTTACCTTCTTTTGTTAAATTCGTATTAGTTACCCCCTGGTAACGGCCCTCAAGATTCCACAGGGTTTGGCCATGCCTTACCAAAAACAATTTTATTCCCAAAATACTGTCTCCTCTGGTTTAAATGAGTGTCTCCACCCTAAATTATTATAATATCTTTATAAACAGCAGCAAATTAATCTTAATATTTATAATTTTAAAACCAAACTTCAAAAACATCTCTATTGATTACGCTATTGATATTTTTCAAAATCCGTATACTATACAAAAATCAGGTTTTATCTTAATATTTTTACAATTTTTTTTAAATATAAACATTTATCTTTTAAAAAATATTTATGCAAAGTAAAAAAAATACTATTACTGATAACTCTTTTTTAAAATCTTCCAAGTCGAAGAGCGATATTGCTAACAGCAGCAATTCCATTGGCTATCTATGCACTTATGTCCCTGAAGAGATTTTGATATCCGGAGGCTTGCATTCCATCAGAATAAAGGGTGATACTGAAAGCAATCTTGCGGATGGATTTCTGCCTATTAATTTCTGCCCTTATGTTAAAGCAATATGGGAGGAAGTTCATAAAAAAAGCTACTCTCTGCAATCAATGGTTTTTGCCACTTCCTGCGACGGTATGAAAAGGCTTAACGATCTTTTTTTAAATTATAAAAAAGACAGCCATTCCTTTATGCTTGATATTCCAAAAAATCACGATGAAAATTCTATTCTTTTTTATGCAGACAGGCTTAAAAATTTATTCGAATACATAAAGACAATAAGTCCCGAAAAAAATATCGGAATAAAAGAATTGATTAATTCCATTGAAATTATTAATAAAAAAAGAAAACTTCTTTCCCTGCTGACTGCTCTTTATGAGTCTGATACAGGCGATAATATATCTACAAGCAGTTATTTTGCCATTCTTGATATTGCAGCCAGCTCTGATAATAAAATTTTTATTTCTGAACTTGAAACTTTTCTTGAAAATATTCAAAAAAATATTATTGAACAAAATATTACAGAGGACAAAAAACATGTCAGCGACAATAACAATGTCATGGTTATTGGAAATTATATAAATGACAGCAATTTCTGGGATATTTTTACAGATCTGGACATCAAGGTTGTTTCAGGTGATTTATGCATAAGTTCAAGGTATTTTGACTTTCAGGTAGATTTGAATAAATCAGGAAATGCGGACAATAATAAAAATAATGTGGAAGGCACCGATTCTGCAGTTTTGGAATATGGCAATTACAGCCAGGATAATATTTTTAGGTTTATTGCTGAAAGCTATTTAAAAAAACCTTTGTGTTTCAGGATGACGGCTCTTGATGAAAAGCTTAATTCCATAAAAGAAAAAATAAATGCCCAAAACATCAAAGCTGTAATTTATACAAGTCTTAAATTTTGCGATAATACGCTTTATTTTTATCCAGAGCTTAAAAATGAAATGTTGAAAATGAATATCCCCTTATTGTATCTTGATGTTGAATACGGAAAATCGGCATATGGGCAGTTAAGAACGCGTATCGAGGCTTTTAGGGAAATGCTTTTTTAATTTATTATTATAAAATTATAAATTTTTTTAAATCAAAATCAGAACATGGAAATTCCATCTATAAAAGAAGGATTGATAAAAAATATTCAGGAAAATCTTGACTCTCGCACCATCAGGAAAATTCTTAAAATGGTTTCTTTTGGACCTGTTCTTGCGCTATACGGAAGCTCTATTAAATCTGAAGTTGACCGGTATCTGAATACATCTACGATAAAATATCTTAACGAAGTTTACAGCGGAAAATTTCCCATCGCATATGGTTCACTGTTTCTGCCCTATGAGCTTATTATCGGTCTTGGCCTTAAACCTTTCCTGCCGGAAATAATGAGCGGTTTTACCGCCGGAGTCGGAGTTAGCAGAAAAACTATCAAGGCAGCATCTGACAGCTGGTATTCAAACGATCTCTGCACGTTTCACAGAAGTGCTGCCGGAGCATGCGAGATGGGTCTTTTCCCTGAACCTTCGTTTATTTTTTGCAGCAATCTTGCATGTGATTCAGCAGGAAAAACTTTTCAGAATTTTGCCCGTAAATTTAACATTGAAAATAATTATTACTTTATTGATGTTCCTCACGATAACGATGCAATGGCATTAAAGTTTTTATCCAGGCAGCTTGAAAGTATTTTTTACAGTGTTTCTGATAAATTATATAAAAAACAGAATATTGATAATTTAAAGAAAGCAATAAATTATTCCAATTCTTTTAGAAGTTTTGCCATCGAGGCTAACAATCTGAGAAAAGAACTTTTTGATTACCCTCAGTATTTTAACGGCCTTAATTATATTCTGCCATTTTTTGGATTAAGCGGTACACAGGAAGTTATTGAACTCTATAAAAAAATGAGAAACGAGCTTAAATCAAAACTTATCAGGCAGGATAAAGATAAAAAAATGAAAAAAATTTTATGGATGCATCTGAAGCCCTACTTCAAAAACGATATTTTTAATATTCTTGAGAAAAATAATTGCAGGGTTGTTTTTGAAGAAACATCAAATATTTTTTGGGAAGAGCTTGATCCGGAAAAACCATTTGAAAGTCTGGCAAAGAAAATGCTTTCTAATCCTTTGAGAGGCAATGGAGAAAACAGAATAAAGGCAATGAAGCAAATTGCGATGGATTATGATGTTGACGGTGTGATAATGTTTTCCCACTGGGGATGCAGGCAGAGCAACGGTCTGGCCAGGATCATAAGGGAAGAATTCAATAAAAAAAGCATTCCTGTTTTAATACTGGATGGCGACTGTGTGGATATTAATAACTGCCCTGCCGGGCAGATCAAAACCAGAGTTGAAGGTTTTGCTGAAATCTTAAACTCCATTTAAATTTATTAATTTGCATTTACGGTCTCATCTGAATTTCTGAGCGCATATATTTTTTTTACATGCTTATTAATCTTATAAACAGGTTTTGCTTCCCAATTTTAAAAAATTAAATATTGCAATAATAGCTTTGCCGGAATAGAAAAATTAAAAAATATTAATTTAAACAAAGACTAGAGGTTTAAATGTATACATGCGGAATTGATATCGGTTCAGTCTCAACAGAAGCTCTTATCCTTGATATTGATGAAAATAACAAATATAAAATCCTTTCTTACGCAGTAAACAAAACTGGTTCAGACAGTAAAACCGCTGCAGAGAAATCTTTTCAGATGTCACTTGATGAAGCCGGGCTTACCAGAGATAAGATCAATTTCATAGTCGCAACAGGGCATGGAAGAATAAATGTTGAATTTGCAAATAAAAATATAACCGAAATAAGCTGCCATGCAAGCGGGGTTACTTTATTGTTTCCGGAAGTAATAACAATAATAGATATTGGTGGACAGGATTCAAAAGTCATTAAAATAGACAAAACTTCAAAAAAGCCTATAGATTTTTTGATGAACGACAAATGTGCTGCCGGTACAGGAAGATTTCTTGAAGTAATGGCAAAAACCCTCGAAATAAGTCTTGAAAATTTCGGGGAGATATTTTTAGCCACAAAAGAAAAAGTGGATATTACTTCAACCTGTACGGTTTTTGCAGAATCAGAAATAGTATCCCTCATTGGTAAGGGCGTCGCAAAAGAAAAGATCATAAGAGGTCTTATTTATTCTATTGCCGACAGAATCATTTCAATGGTTTCAAGAGTCGGCCTTGAGGCTCCGGTTTGCCTTACGGGAGGAGTCGCCAAAAATTCAGGAATATCAAGTGCCATCGAAGAAAAATTGGGAACCAAACTTTTAATTCCGTTTGAGCCGCAGATAACCGGTGCTCTGGGAGCTGCCTGGCTTGCAGGAAAGATCAGACTTTAATAATGAGTCACTTGGGGCATTAATTGTAAGTAGTTTTTAATTTTTAAACTTATATATCTTGCAGTTATTTTAATCCCTCATTTATTTAATACAATAGATTAAAGATGCCGGTTCGAATCCTCTCTCCCCAGCCATCTAACACAAACAGGTGGTGGCTCTACCCCAATTAACGGGGCAAGTAGTTCTAACAACATGGTGCTCTCACTTTTAACCTGCAGGTAGTGGAGTTACTCCAAATGCAAAGAAGTTTCAGTCTCAAAAATTCAATTCTGTTGTAAAAATATCCTCACTTTAGCTTAACAATCTGGCTCTAATTTTACTGATGGCGGTCAGACATTTAAAGTTAAGGCTCCAGTATTCCAACCTATTGCGTTTTGATATACAATGCATCTAGAGATGCAGGATCACTCTAAAGCTAATGATCTCTTCATTGAATTAATATAGTTTTCTAGTCAGCTACAAATATGATTAATAACATAAATAAAAATGAGCGAATTTTAAGAAAACCAATAAAAGTTTTATTAATTTCCATAGGGACTTTTTTTATTGGAGTTGCTATTGTCGGAATATTTATACCAATACTTCCCACTACTCCTTTTCTTTTAATTTCATCAGCACTCTACGCAAGGAGCTCCAATAAATTTTATGACTGGCTTATAAATAATAAAATTTTTGGGAAATATATTAAAAATTATAGAGAAGGAAGAGGAATTCCATTAAAATTAAAAATCATTACCATAGCCCTTTTATGGCTAACTATAGGATGTTCAGCTATTTTTATTATAGATATATTTTGGGTAAGAGTTATGTTGATTATTGTTGCAATTGGAGTAACTATTCATATTATAAGAATTAGCCCTATATCCAGAGACAAAATAGGTGTTTTAGATTAATTATTTCTTTCAAAAAATGGTTCGAAATTTCATTACTCTCCCCAGCCACTTTAGGCACTTATGTTACTTAATTCTAAAATATTTATAATCTTAAAAGTCATTGTTAGGCAGTAGTAATCTGGCTAAACAAGTCTAACAAGATAATAAAGAAAGCCGCAGTAATAACCTGGTGTTATGTCCTTTCAGCTAAGTTCTTTCGTTGACACTTTGTAGTTCTCAATATAGATTCCCAAAGAATTACCTGCCATGGGTATTTCAAGTCCTTGGAGCCAGTATAAACTACTACGCCGATACCAGGATTATGATCTAAAAATCCTGGGCTATTCCCGCTGATAGTTCAAAATCGCCAGCTGAGAAATGTAAAACTTTGCAATTTTTACATTTCGTGAGTAAGGCAATGCGGTTTTCAACTAGCTCTGCAAAAAACCCATTTATCTTTAACAACACAAATCTGATATACATATTTTAACGCCTTCAATGTTTTTACGTGTTCAGCTTTAGTCGTTAAACCACCCACAATCAATATATAAAAGGAATAATCTTGTATTTAACTTTCTTGCTGTATTGATCCCAAAGCTCTCCGTATTTTGCCTTACAAACTTTGTCGTCATCGGCCTGGCGGGATAGCATAAGAGCTATATAGTAAGCCGGGTACAGCCACACCATCCAAATCCCATAGTAGCCTAAGACAAGGGCTACGGCTACAGCCTGTATAATTTCTCCAAGATAGTTGATGTGACGGCTTGCACCCCAGAATCCATTAGCAAGCAGGCTGAGTTTGCCGTCGCTAAGTACTTCAGGTTTTATCCAAAGGAATTTTCTGCCAGGCGTAATTTTAAAGTAATACTTCTGCATATTTGCGCCTCGTGTAAGAACCCAGCCGCAGAGGAAGAGTGCCCCAAAGAGGATTGTAAGCCATGCGGGATGACCGGGATTGGGAAGATGAGCGGTAAACCAAAGTGAGACAGAATAAAAATAAGGGTAGAACGCAATACAGCCAAATCCTAATTT
>CAYNMO010000133.1:0-3568 GCA_964398155.1 uncultured Actinomycetota bacterium
ATGATGACGGTATTTTGAAGCGTGGAAATAATAAATGAAATAGGATATAGATTAAGAAACAAGTTTAATTGGGAAGATTATAAAGTCAGCTTTTTTGAAAAATACTTACTTAATTTTATAAGACTTGTCTGTCTTGATAAAAAAATAAAACTTTTAAAAGATGACCCTGATGATGACAAAATAATCGAATGCGCTTTTTGCTCAGGTAGTAATTTTATTATTTCAGGTGACAAACATCTGTTAAAATTAAAAGAATATAAAGAAATAAAAATTATCCCACCCTCGGAATTTCAAGTGACTTTATCTTATCGGTACCCGGTTAATAACTCATCTCAAGGCTAATTATCGATCTTGATCAGGCTTATAATTTTTTAATTGGATCTTTCCGGTTAATTGTTTACCGGAAGTTGGTTAGAGTGAGTTAAATACCTGATAATAAGCAGCAGCTCATTATCAGGTATTATGAAAAGAAGCAGCTTACTCGGCTGGTATTTGTCGTGCCGGGTTATATAAATTTTCCAGGAGCTGATAGGCAATATCACTTGCTAATTGTTCAGGCACAAAAGAAAGATCTTTCCAGGCCTGTGTGGGAACTTCCACTCTAAAAAACAGATTTCCTTTTAGCACTGCAATAACAGTATTAGTTATTCCTGCATCGCCCATCTGGCACAGATAAGCTTTATCACCAATTCCTGCAATATCTTCGGTTTTACCATCAACTGCAAATCCTTTTACTGAATCATAACGAGCCTGACCACCTTCGGCCTCTACTTTGATTACAATCTGGTTTTCGGCACTTTTGGGGTCATCCTTTACATAATATCCTCCGCCAGGCTTGCCTTCTGCTGGCTTGTCAAGACTGTAAAAATAAAAATCCATTACTTTTCCTGTAATTTTACCCATTTCCTCTAAAGACATTGCCTGCTGAATTTTCCAGCCTGCCGGAAGAACAATGGTATCTGAGAGGGCTGGCGCAGAAGAGGATTGAGTCTCATCAGTGGATTCTGCCGGTTCCTCGCTGGCAATAGTGGTATCAGGTGCTTCAGTATCTTTTACGGTGGAATCTTTGGTAGCTTGCGATGCGGTAGTCTGAGGTGATTTGATTTCTGTCTGTGTATCGTCACTGCCTGTGCCGCAGCCTGTCAGAATCAAGGCAAGCAAAGCAATTATTACTAACAGACTCATACTTATTACCGGTCTTTTCAAATTTCCACGCTCCTGTTGTTAGAGTATTTTTAAATTATTGCCCGTACTGTAAAAAAAGTAACTGAAATTTTTACCATTTTAATTTAAAATTTAAATAAATTCAAATACGTAATATTAAAAAATTATAAAAATTTTATAATATTTAATACTTCCATACAACGTAAATCTGATTTTTATTATATTTTTTTAAGAAATGTAAAAATTTGCAGAAATTAAATACAAACAAGATGTTCCGAGATTAATTTGGGTGCAACTCATAAAAATATGTTTTAAAAGTTGTCTGGTTAACAATAAAAAGGCCGGAGAATTATTTGTACCTGCGCAATTTTAATTCCCCGGCCTTTTAAAAGCTAAAACAATTTAAAAAAATCAAACTATTTATTTACTTAAGTTACCTTTTCTCTGGCAGGTTTTACTTTTCCCATATTTGAGGCTTTATTATTTTTAAAGAAAAAAGAAGTAATAGCTCCAAGAAGGGTAATGATGGAACTTATTTTAAAAGTAAAATTTATGCTCTGGACAAAACTTAGTTTTACGGATGAACCAATTTCTGCACCTATCTGCTGAAGTTTTGCCGCCTGTACCGCCATATTTTCCTGGGTGGCAGGCTTCTGATTATTTTCATTGGCTCCACTCTGAGAGGATGCGCCCATATCAAGTTTTCCTGACATTGCAAGTTCAGTAATCTGTTTCTTTAACTGTTCTTCCATGTTTCCGCCCATCATATTTCCACCTTCAGCCATTTTAACAACAATGGTCTGTATCTGCGGAGGAAGGCCTTCTATTTTTGCCATATTTGCAGTTATATTGGCGCTAAGCTGTGTTTGAAGAACAAGACCAAGTATTGCTATTCCCATAATAGAGCCAATCTGTCTTGTAGTGGAAAAAACACCTGAAGCGCCTCCGGTTTCCTCTGAAGGAATCTGTAGAAGAGTAATATTTGTAAGAGGTGAAAGTGCAAGCCCCATTCCAATACCCAGAATAATAAATGGAAGTATAAGCTGGACAGGAGTTGTAGTTTCACTGAAATGACCAAGATAAAAAAGGCCCCCGCTCATAAATATCATCCCGGCTATAATTATAAATTTGGCGCCAAGTTTGTCAGAAAGTTTTCCTGCTATTGGAGCCATTATCATGATAGCAGCTGCAAGTGGTAAAAGTACCGTACCTGTCTTGATAGCAGAATATCCAAGAACTACCTGCAGAAAAAGAGGAAGAAGGAAGAACGCACCCATCTGTGCAAAATTAAGTATTGCTCCCGAAATATTGCCTATAGAAAAATTATTGTTTTTAAAGAGCAAAATATCTATTAGCGGATCTGTTTTTCTTCTTTTTTCATAAATAACAAATACAACAGCTGCAATAATGGCAATGGCAAACAGAAGAGGAATTATGCTGACTCTGCCAAGAGAGAGGACCTTTCCAAAAAGCGTAAAATCATTTTTAACAAAAAACCATCCGAGTTTGGACCCTTCAATAAAAGCATAAGTCAGACAAAAAATGCTGACAGCAGAAAGAATAATTCCTGCAAAATCAACAGAATGCGATTTTTTGGAATCTTTTGATTCGGGGATAAAAATGAATGCAAGTATTATCGCAACTATCCCTATAGGAATATTTATATAAAATACATAACGCCATAAATCCTTAATATTTAAAAGATTATTTATTGCGCTGCCAAGGCCAATATCAGTAAGAAATCCGCCTAGGATTGGGCCTAAAACTATGGCAAGGCCGGCAACTGCTCCCCATATTCCCATCGCCATACCGCGTTCTTTCTTCTCAAAATTTGATGCAATAAGTGACAGAGTGGCAGGCATCATTGTTGCACCTCCAAAACCCTGTATAACTCTAAAACCAATTAGCCATGCACTATTTGGAGCAAAGCCGCATAAAAAAGAGCCTATTGTGAAAAGAAAAAGACCAATAATAAACATTTTTCTTCTCCCGAACTCATCTCCTAGCCTTCCTAAAGTTATGAGGGATATAGCAAATGTCAAAAGGTAGGCATTGTTTATCCATTCTATCTGAGCAAGACTTGCATTAAAGCTTGAAATGATTTTTGGCAAAGCCAGGTTTACGACATTACCGTCAAGCAGAACCATAAATATTGCAAAGCATACTATTCCAAGAGTCCACCATTTTCTTACAGGACCCTTTTCTCCAGCTGCTGCTGTATTGTTTTTTAAAACTTTCTCCACTTTTTTGCTCTTTCTTTTATTGAATATAATTTTAATAATTATAGTTATTTAATAAATTATAGTTTTCTGACAAGTGAACCAAGATTGTCGATAGTTTTTACAAAAAGGCCAAAATCCTCTTCCGACAAATCCTGTATCTTTTTTACTATTTTAGAATCTAT
>CAYNMO010000133.1:3578-6999 GCA_964398155.1 uncultured Actinomycetota bacterium
TATCTTTTCTTACTTCTTTAAGCAATTTCAGGCCTTTATGTGCAAGGGAAATATTTATCACCCTGCGGTCATTTGCATCCGGCATCCTTTCTACGAGTTCTTTTTCAATAAGATTGTCAATTACAGAAGTCAGGCTTCCCATTTTTATGTCTACCATTTTTTCCAGGCTGCTCATGTTTTTTGGGCCTTTATGGGAAAGATTAAAAAGTACGAGAAATTCTGATTTTTTTATTCCGTATCTTTTTACGTCTTCTCCTAAAGCATCCATCATTTTGTTTTTTAAAAGCGAAGAAACATTTAACAGCTTGACTATCAGCTCAAAATACTTGTTTTTGTCTTCCATTTATAACATCTCCTTAAAAAATAGTTTTAAAAATTGCACATATTTCTAAAATCATTCTGCTAAAAAATAATAAATTGTTTGAATATATTTTTTTATATTTATTTAGAAATCTAAATAACAAAATTCTAAATATTATTGTTTTTTTTGTCAAGGAAAAAATATATATTAAAAAAAAACGAGCTTGATAGTAGAATAGCTTTATATGGCAGAGCAGCTTTAAAAAATCTGTGAAGGCAAATTATAATATCATCAAATATTTTGTGAGAAATTATTGGAAAATTTTATTTTTAAAAACGAGACTAAAATTATTTTTGGCAAGGGTACTGAAAACACTGTTGGAAAAGAAATATTAAAATATGGCAAAAAAGTCATGTTTCATTACGGTGGGGGAAGTATTAAAAAATCAGGACTGTATGAAAAAATAATGAAATCCCTAAATGAAAGCGGACTGAATGTTTTTGAGCTGGGCGGTGTTAAGCCAAATCCTGTTCTCGGTCTTGTCAGGGAGGGAATTAAAATCTGCAGAGAAAATGATATTGATTTTATCCTTTCTGCTGGCGGAGGAAGCGTAATTGATTCTGCAAAAACTATTGCAATGGGCGTCAATTACGAAGGGGATATATGGGATTTTTTTGAGGGTAAAGCCAAGCTTGAGAGTGCGATACCGACAGGAGTAATACTGACTATTCCGGCTGCAGGGAGTGAATCAAGTGTTGTAACTGTAATAACCAATGAAGAAGGGCTTATAAAAAGGGGATTTCACAGTTCAATGCTGCTTCCAAAATTTGCAATTTTAAATCCGGAGCTTACATTTACTTTGCCTGTTTTCCAGATTGCCTGTGGGGCAGCCGACATATTGGCGCATACATTTGAAAGATATTTTACCCAGTCAAAAAATGTGGATCTGACCGACAGGATGTGCGAAGGATTAATGAAATCCGTTATTTATAATTCAAAGATAGCGATAAATGATCCGGGCAATTACGATGCAATGGCAGAACTGATGTGGGCCGCCACAATCGCACATAATGGCATTCTTGGAACTGGCAGGATAGAGGACTGGGCTTCCCATAAGTTTGGTCATGAGCTAAGCGCATTGTATGGAATTACCCATGGCGCCTCTCTTGCTGTGATGTTTCCGGCCTGGATGAAATTTGTTTACAAATACAATATTGAAAGATTTGCACAGTTTGCTGTCAGGGTTTTTAATATTGATGCCAACTTTAATGACGAAGAGCGTCTGGCTTTAGCTGGGATAAAAGAGCTTGAAAACTTTTTTAGGGATATTGGACTTCCCACCACTCTTAAAGAGCTCAATGTTCCTTCTGATAATTTTGAATTAATGGCAGGCAAAGCAGTTGTGCGCGGCACCATAGGAAATTTTATAAAAATAAATAAGGAAGACGCTGTTAAAATTTTTGAACTGGCAAAATAACAGCACGATAACAGTAAAAACTAAAGATTTAAATGGAAAAGCTGTGGTCGCTAATGAAACATAAAAGAATATTTACCAGCCTGGTCTTTCTGATTGCCTGTATATTTTTTATTATTACTTTAGGCACAGGCTGCTGCTTTGGTTCAGGCAAAAATTCAGGCAATAATACAATAGATAAAACCAGCGTTTCGTCGGATACTGCCTACGAAGGTACCGACGAAGCTACTGCAGGAAGCGAAACTAGTGACAGCATAAGTTCGACAAGCAATAATTCAACAACTAAGACAAACATAGCAATTGATGACACTTCAACAACAGACCCATCTCCATCCTCAGAACTAACTTCAACAACAATTAATGCGGATAACACTAATCTGGATGTCAGCCTTTCTGAAAATGAGATACAGATAAGTTTTGACATGGATTACATAATTAATATTTCAGGTGATGTTTCCAATGTAAATATTATCTCAATTATTCCAAGAGATTATAAAGACAGACAAAGGATAATTAATTCAGAATATTCACTCGAACCGGTAAGAATATTTGATGACGGGCTTAATACTTATGTAGAGTTTAATATTGACAACCCGGTTTCAGGTTTCGAAATAAACATAATGGATGAAATTATCTTAAGTCAATATGGTTTGGATACTGCTTTTAGTGCAGGCAATAAAGATTTTGATATAGGGAATTTGGATAATTACCTTAGACCTGAACAATATATTGAAAGCGATGACGAGGATATTAAAAATACCGCCCGCTCATTTGAAGGTGAAGACTTATACGCGCTTGTCAGTGCAATATATGGCTATGTTATGGATAATATGGAATGGATTGTTTATGTGCCGGAGGATGTTGGGGCTAAAGCTGCTTTTATGGAGAAACAGGGAGACTGCACGAGTTATTCTGATTTGTTTATTGCTCTTCTTAGGGCTTATGGTATTCCGGCCAGAATGATAGAAGGATATACTATTAATACATCAGATTTAAGTGAGGGTCATAACTGGGTTGAAGTATATTTTAATGATATAGGATGGGTTCCTTTTGACCCGACTTTTGATGACAATAACGGCTCAACATCACTTTTTAATAATTTGAATAATATTTATGTATATTTCTCTTTAAAAAGAAATGATTCAGTATTAGGGGGATTTCACTATTATATATATAACTGGTACGGAGATGGAAGCGTGGATATAGTAAAAAATATTTCAGTAAAATAATTTTTAATTAATGTAAACTCATAAAAACTGGCTGGTTAAATTAAAATATAAATATTTTAAAAAAAATTGTTTTTTATTAATTTGGATTATTTTTATTTCAGAATGGAACCGGCATTATCGCAAAAAAGTTATTTACATTTTTGATAGTGGACAACTCATTTTTTAGAGAATAATGTGTTTTAGTAAACTTAAAATTTTCATAAATTAAGGTTTTTGCCATTTATTTGCCGGAAACTGTTTAATCAATTTGAAGTAGTTATTGTTTTTTAAATTTATTTTTGTTATAAGTTTAAAGCAGCTTGTTATTTTTTTGGAGAGATGGCTGAGCGGTCGAAAGCGCACGCCTGGAAAGCGTGTAGGTGATGACAAATTGCCTCGAGGGTTCGAACCCCTCTCTCTCCGCCACAAACTTCAGAA
>CAYNMO010000134.1:0-6886 GCA_964398155.1 uncultured Actinomycetota bacterium
AGATTTCAAAATTTAATTGATTATACCATTTAAATAATTGAAATGGCTACAAAACAGTATTAGGCGAATCATCCTATTGTAAAAGGTGGGATCAGCCCATTACTGCATGCCGTATAAATCTGCTCCAAACGACTCTTTTTCAGGTGAAAGCAGAAGGACAATCAGAAATATTGCAGTTGAGGTCAAAAAATCAGGTTTTTAAAATCAGGATTATTTTACAAAAAGTTTGGCATGAAGATTAATGTTTTTTATGCTAACATGATTTTATGATTGAAATATATTATTAAATTATTAATGCCAAAAAAGGAGGAAGTATATGCCAGTAAGAAAAGCAAATGCTGTTTAAAGGAAAAGGAATATTCAATATATTTTTAAAAGGTCTCAACTAAAAATATGAAAATTTAAAAAAATAATCTAAAATCAAATTATAATGAGAAATAAAGAAAAAGAGCAAGACGAAAAAGTCCCGGTTAACAATAAATTAAAGGAAGAAGATTCAAATTTATACCACACAGTTCAAAACATAAAAAAAATTTCCTTAAAAGATAAAAGCATTATTGTTTCAATGGGATCGACAAAAAAATTACTATTTTCATTTGAACTTATTCATTTTTTGCCAGCTCAGATTAAAAGAATTCCACTCGAAAGTACTGATAATGTTAATACATCCATTATTATTGGGCCTTCAGCCAAAAAGCCCTTAAAATTGCTCTCTCCTGTAATGATATCAGGAATGAGTCTTGGAGCAGTTTCAGTAAAAGTGAAAAAAATTATTTCAGAAGTAGCTGCAGATTTAAAAATTGCCTTTAATTCCGGTGAAGGTGGCATCCTTGAAGAAGAGCTTACAAATGCCGGTAATTATCTTATAGGCCAATATCCATCAGTAAAAAATGAAGTTACTATGGAAAGGCTTGTCAGAGTGGCAGCAATTGAAATAAGGTTTGGTCAGGGTGCTTATCCAGGAAGAGAAAGCTATCTCCCAGACGAAAAACTGACGGCAGATATCTCATCAATTAAAGGAATAAAAGGCCCAGAATCAGTATATTCACCTGCACATCATTTTGATCTTACGTCACCATCAAAGATAAAAGAAAAAGTAGAATGGCTAAAGGAAAAAACCGGCGGAGTTCCGGTGGGCGCAAAGATAGGTTGTGGAGATATTGAAAATGATGTAAAAATACTGGCTTTTGCAGGAGTTGATTTTATAGCCCTTGATGGTTTCGGGGGCGGTACAGGAGCAACTGATCTCTTCGTAAGGGAAAACGTTGGGTTACCTATAATAATTTCATTACCAAGGGCAGTAAATGCTCTTGTTAAAACTGGATTGAGAGACAGGATATCAATAATAGCGGGAGGAGGGCTAAGGACATCAGCTGATTTTGCAAAGTGCCTGGCTCTTGGTGCAGATGCTGTATATATTGGAACAGCTGCATTAATTGCCATAGGTTGCGAGCAATTCAGAATCTGCCACACTGGTTTCTGTCCTGCCGGGATAACCACTCATGTTCCTTTACTTGAAGAACGTTTAGATCTTAATAATGGTATTAATAAACTTAACAGTTTTATAAAAATAAGTACGCGGGAAATAGCTGATTTTGCCAGAATTGTTGGGAAAAATGACATTATAAAACTTGACAGGAATGATATTTTCTCCTTCAGTAAAGACCTTTCAAAGCTGACAGGCATACGATGGCTCAATTCCTGAAACATTTCCAATAGAGTATTGAAAAACATGTTTTAAAACAGTTTTTTACCGTACTGAAAATAAGAAAATTTTAAATCCGGACCCGACAATCGGAGATCTGCATGTTACACCTGTTACAGTAAGGAACAGGAAATATTTAGTTCAAAATATTTTAATATTTTTAAATATTTGCAAATCCAGCAGGAAATCATAAAGCCATGACAGGCCTTGCTTCTATATAGCCTCTATATCCAAACGGAGCAAGCTGGAAACGGGGCCCGGTTTCATCGGCCCATTTGTAGCCGTACAGTTCAGGGTTATAGATTTTCATCAGTTCCCAGATATCTGAAATTGCGTCTTCAAATTTTTCATCATCATAAGGCGGACCCTGGAACACCATCATCTTACATGGAGCAAGTCCGATAATCTCATAGCCTGAAGGTATTGGCCCTGAATAATCAGCAGGGACTTCCACTCCCTGGGCATAAACTGAAGTTCCGGGTTTAATAAGATTTGCAGGAAGCCACATGCCGATAGGTTCAAATATTGCTTCCTTTATACCTGAAAGTATATCCCAGACATCGCAGCCTGCTTCTTGGCAATACTCATAATAATGAGTTGCTTTTATGCCCCGTTTGAGTATCAGCTTCCTTTCAGGCCTCTCAACAACCTGCACAAACACTGTATTCATCTTTTTTTCACTTTTCATGGCACTCTCTTCCCTTTGCAATTTATTATAATAACTTCCGGAAACACGAGGAGGTAAAAACAGGTTTATTTTCCTGCAGCTGTTCTTGCTGTAAAAGACAGGGGTCATTCCGAACTTTTTTGAAAACGCTCTTGTAAAACCTTCATGTGAATCAAAGACAAAATCAAAAGCTACATCTGCAATGTTTATTTTTGCGTTTTTTATTTTTTCTGCTGCTTTTGTCAGGCGGATAGAGCGGATATAATCAAAGGGAGCTTTTCCGGTAAGCTCTTTAAATATCCGCGCTGAATGCCACATTGAATATCCTGCTTCACTGGCAAGATCCCGTAAAGTAACAGGTTCCTTTATATGGTTTTCAATATAATCCTGCATTCTTTGGACAGCTTTTATTTTTATCCAGTTTTCCATGTCTTCACCTCAGTAAAAGGATAGCTGATTATCTAAAATCTTTCTTGATTTTCCTTGCTATTTTCCCTGGCAATATTTTAAGTAAAAAAATCTGGAAGGCCACCCTGCTATTAACTTTTATAATTCGACCTTGAAATTTGGATTATAAAGATAATATCAAAATTGACAACAGTATTAAAATAAGCAAAAGGACTATCCTGATAAAAACTATGGCTATCTGTCTGGCACCGGCGATAATAAAATCGACAACCTGGATATCTATTCATCTATGGCAAGAGACTAATAGTCGATGCCATTATCAGCCGTACATTTATCCTTTTCGGCTATTATCTTAAGTGAGGGCATAATTAGTATCTGCCAAATAGCTGTTATTATTATTGGCTGAATAAAAAACTGACAATATGAATAATATAATATTGACAATATGGCAAATAATTTATTGGAAATATGGAGAATTTAACTATAGTGATATTAGTATTAAGTCAGAGCGTAGAGTTTTATACTATTATAAAAAGTACTACAGGTTTCTGCATATGCAAATTCTTATTACCAATGGTGAGGTAAACTATCTTTATTTAGTATGCCTTCTAAACCTGCTCCATACGACCCCTCTTTCAGGGGAAAATAAGAAGACGATAAGAAGAATAGCCGTTGCAGTCAAAACAATAGCTGCGCCCGACGCAACATTTGCATAATAACTGATATACGGGCCCACAACACTGGATATGATCCCTATCAGGCAGGAAATGCCCATCATTACAGGAAGCCTTTTTGGAAGAATAAATGCAGCAGCTGCAGGGGTCACGAGCATGGCGGCAACCATTACAACTCCGACATGAGGCAACGATTGTAAGCGCCATTAATACCAGCATAATTATTCTAGGAAGTTAGACCTAAATAGATTTCATTGCGTTTCTTGCAAGCCATATCCTTAAGTAAAAACGAACAGATGGTCAGGTATATGAGATTCTATAGCAATGTGTGCCGAGGCAAAAGGAAAAAGCAGGGCATAAAAGAATCAGAATATGTCATGGAGCACATAAATTGTATTTACTAAAAGATAGTTCTTCTATAATTTTATCCGTACACCCGCTTTTTTGATTTAAAAATCCTTACTTTTTGGCAAATAACTATTAACAGGGGAGAAAAAGCGGGCAATTATCTTATTTATATTGAAGGGATCTAAAAGCGAATTCTTATGATTTTAATTCTATAATTGCAAAAATAGATATGTTATAATTTTGATAAAAATGCGAGGTATATTATATGTTACAAACAAAAGAATTATTATCTGAAGTCATGTCCCTTCCAGTCGATATTAGGGTAAAATTGATTGAAAAACTTTTTCTTAGCCTTAATCCGGTTAACAAAGAAATTGATAAATTATGGGCAACAGAAGCAGAAAAAAGGGTGGATGAAATAGAAAAAGGAAAGGTTGAAACAATTTCAGGAGAAAAAGTTTTCAATAAAATTCATGACAGGCTTTATTAATGAATTATTCCTTCCATCCACTTGCTGAAATAGAATTAAATGAAGCAATTGATTATTACAATGAACGCCAATTAGATCTGGGTAAAGAATTCAATAAAGAAGTGTATTCTACGATTCAAACAATATTGGCTTTTCCTGAAGCTTGGTTTGCGTTATCAAAAAATACAAGAAGATGTCTTCTGTATCGTTTCCCGTATGGAATAATCTATCAAATTTTACAAAATGAAATATTGATTATCGCAGTAATGCAATTGAATAAAAGACCTCATTATTGGAAAAAAAGAAAATAAAATTATTAATACGCAGTAGTCATGGCACTGCCTTCGCTTACGTATAAATTATGATAAATATCCAAAGGGTCGTTGTGTGCCTGTTTTAGAGAAAGACAGAGGCTCACTTTAGCATGGATAAGTTTTAAGTAAATACCCTATTTGCATTTGGGGGATCCAAAAGCAAATTCTTATTACCAATGGTGAGGTAAAGTATCTTTATTTAGTGCGCCTTCTAAACCTGCTCCATACAACCCCTCTTTCAGGGGAAAATAAAAAGACGAGTAAGAATATGGCAGTTGCAGTCAAAACAATGGCCGCCCCTGACGCAACATTTGCATAATAACTGATATACAGGCCAACAACGCTGGATATGATCCCAATCAGACAGGAAATGCCCATCATTACCGGAAGCCTCTTTGAAAGAATAAATGCAGCTGCAGCGGGGGTCACAAGCATTGCGGCTACCATTACGACACCAACGGTCTGGATTGAGGCCACGATAGTAAGCGCCATTAATACCAGCATAAAATTCCTGTAAAATTCCACAGGTATTTTTACCGCTTTTGCATATACTCTGTCGAAAGAAATTATCAGAAACTCCTTATAGAAAATAAATATAAAAAGCAGTATGAAAAATGCAGTAACAGAAGTAAAGATAAGGTCACTGCGGCTTACCCCCAGTATGTTTCCAAACAGGATATGGCTCAAATCCACAGCATATGTCCTGATAGAGCTTATTATCAAAACTCCCAATGCAAGAAAAGCAGAAAACAGTATTCCTATGGATGTATCTTCCTTTAATTTTCCAAGTTTCGAAAGCTGCCCAATGCCAAGCGCAATTATAATGGAGGCTATAAGGGCTCCAAGAGTAAGGTTTCCATTCAGGATATATGCGATTGCAACTCCCGGCAATATGGCATGCGCCATTGCGTCTCCCATAAAAGCCATCGACCTTATAACAACATAGCATCCTATTACAGAGCATATGGTCCCGACAATGACTGAGGCAATAAAGCCTCTCTGTATAAATTCATATGTAAATGGAGCTGAAAGCCAGGTTAACATATTTTATTAGTCATAAATTATTTTTAATTATTTAAATATTTTTAATTATCTGATTTCTGCTTATCCTGATTGGTAATTCAAAAATTTTTGACTTACCGGCAAATATCATTCCTGATAATTTTTAAAACAATATCATCAATGCCAATTACTCAGCAAAAATTATTAGAAATTATTTAATATTTTAAATCACTCGATTTCTTTGGGGCAGCACTGATCAGCCACTGCATTGTTTCCTATAAACAGCACCTGGTTTTTATATGCCGCCGCCAGGTTCTCCTTGGTAAAAACCCCTGAAGGTTCTCCAAACGCGATCATCTTTTTATTAATCAGCATTACATTGTTAAATTTCTGTGAAGCAAGATTTAAGTCATGGGTGGCAATCATGATGGTTACTTTGTCGCGGGTTAATTTATCAAGTAGTTCCCATATTAATTCCTGTGTTACAGTGTCAACCCCATTAAAAGGCTCGTCCATCAGCATTACATGCGGCTTTTGCGCCAGAGCCCTGGCTATAAAAGCTCTCTGCTGCTGACCCCCGGAAAGATCGCCTATGGGCCTGTTTGCAAGGTCAAGAATATCCATTTGAATCATTGCCTCAACCACCATATCATCGTCATCTTTTGTATTTCTTTTAAACCTCCTTGCGCTGTTGTATCTGCCCATCTGCACAACATCCCTGATTGTCACAGGGAACGTCCAGTCAACTTCTTCTCTCTGTGGAATAAATGCGACACAATCAGAATGATGGCCGAGGGGCTGCCCATGAATAAATATCTTTCCGCTTCCGGGTGAAATAAGGCCGATAAGAGCTTTAAACAGAGTGGATTTACCGGCGCCGTTTGGACCGATAACTGCAACACGCTCACCATGATTAATGCTGAAGCTCATGTCATCAATAGCTTTTCGTCCGCCGTAACTTACTGACAGATTATGTACGTCCAGTCTTGCCGGCTCAAGAACTGAAAAATTTTCTTTCACAGTTTTTATTAACATACTTTTTATCCAAATGTACTATTTTAACGATTCGACAATCGTTTTTGTATCAAACTCAATCATTTCTATATAGGAGGGCGCGGGCCCGCCGGGTTCTGTTATGGAATGGGTTAACAGTTCTGTTACGACAGTTATGCCTGTCTCTTTGGCAATCTGTTCGGCGATTTTTGAGTCTGAACCTGTTTCAAGAAATATCGCATGTACTTTAGCTGCCTTTATTTTTTCAATAAGCGCCGAGACCTCCTTGGCAGAAGGGGAAGATGC
>CAYNMO010000135.1:0-2695 GCA_964398155.1 uncultured Actinomycetota bacterium
ATTCTCTTTATCAGTTCGGCTTTTTTAGTCTCGTCATTTCCCTTTATTATTTCTTTTATTTTTTTCCAGGCATCTGAACAGTTCTTGTAATCAATTTCGACAATTTTATGAATCGCCCTGTCTATATCTTTTTTGTTATCTTTGGTAATATCAATACCAGCCTGGCTGAAAATATCTTCCATATGTCTAAAATAACAGGACATTTTTCCTCCTATCGAGTTAATGTTACAGTTAGCTACATATTTAAACTTTTTTAATCTTTTTTTAAGTAACAGTAATATGGAATGACTTTTTGAGTATTTACCTTGAAACTTTTATGCTCACGTCTTTGGGAAGCGCCAGTCCGGCGGCAACCTCAACTGCTTTTATAATACCCGAAGGAGCTGGGCAGGCAGAGCAGTGAAGATACTGCGGCCATAGATTTAATATCTTCCCATTTATTGAATCAGGTTCTATTTCTTCAAATGCATCCACCTCTTTTATTACTTCAATAAATGCCGGAAAATTGGGGCAGTCAGTTTTAATATCCAGTTTTATATGCTGCCTGTCTTCAGTAACAGCTTCTATTTCTACTTTAAATCCGCAGGCTCCTGCGTCTATCTCAACTTTTGACATTTTTCCACTCTTTCTTAAATTAAAATTATTAATGATTAAGGTATTTTTATTTTAATCTTCAAATCTTTCAAATCTTTTAAAAAGCTGTTCATTACCTAAAAGATATTGTTCCAGATAGCCGTTCATTGTCTAAAATGTAGTACCATTAATATCTATTTATTGCCTAAAATGTAATTCTTCTGACATGTATTTGTTGTCCTAAATATGTTGCTAGCTATAGCTGTTAATTGTCTGAAATGTGGTGCTCTTATTAATACTTTAAGGGACGGGAAATATCCCCATCCCTTAAATGATTTAGCTCAAAAAAATTTTATGAAAAATATCTCTTTAGAAGCCCAGCTAATGCTCTTGCGTGCCTTCCTTCGTCCCTTGATGATTCATCCAGTGCATCATGAGCGGGATCGCATCCAGCCTCTTTTGCTTTGGTTGCTGCCTCTTTTTTACCTTTGTTGGCACCGCATTCACCTGTCAGCATCTTCTCTAAATTCTGCTTTGTGCTTGTTGAGATTTTGCCATTTAATTCCGCAAATCTGGCTGCATGCCATGCCTCATCCAGACCAATTGATTTTAATGCACCTGCTATTTCAGGATAACCTTCACGTTCTGCCTGTTTTGCCATTGCAAAATAAATACCAACTTCAAATGTTTCGCCTCTGAAATTCTGCTCAACAGCCTCTTCTACTACTGTCCCTTTTGCAACACCTATTATGTCCTCATTTACCAGTTCTACGCTTACCATTTTTACTCCCTTTCTTTTTTGTTAATTGTTAAAAATATTATTTATTCTTATTAAATTTATAATTACTCTTAAAAAAGCTATATTTTCCAAATTATTAATTCTATTTAATAAAATAACTTATAGAGCCCCTGTTTTTTAACTGCACATACAGTTTCAAAGGGTAAAACAAATTATCCTTTAATATTGTTTACGGCATTATCTGCTGCCTCCTGGCAATTCTGGCATAATCCATAAAATTCAATACGATGTGCCCTCACTCTGTATCCTGTTGCATCTGAGGTTTCTCTGTCTAATTTTTCACTTATGCTTATGGGAATATCTTCCATCCTGCCGCACTTTTCACAGGATATATGATAGTGATTATCTGGATTCCCGTCATAACGGCTAGAACTTTTCCCGTAATTTAATTCCTGCAGAAGACCAAGATTTTCAAGGAGTTTTAGATTTCTGTATACTGTTCCAAAACTTATATCCGGAATCCTCTTCTGCACCATTTCGTATACATCCTGAGCTGATGGATGAGAAGTGACCTTTTGCAGCTCTTCCAATATTGCAAGTCTTTGAACAGTCATTCGCCTGCTTTCGGACTTAATTCTGTTTTTAAGTAACTCTTTAGTTTCCATATTTATTTATCAGTAATAATAACTATTATCAATATAAATATTTATATCATAAAAAAACTTATATGTAAAATATTTTTTTGAAAAATTATTAATCAGGTTCAAATTAGTTTAGGATGAAAAATTAGTTAAAAGAGTCTAATTAAGCGTTTCCAATAATTACTCCTGCTTATATCATTATCTGAATTAAAGAAAATATAATTCTTCCAATTGCAAACCCCCTGCCAGTGGTATTATTTGCCGTTTCATTTAGAATTACCTTCAAAACCAAGAATATTAAGAAAAAAGAAGCAGCAGATAAATATTTTTTAACTCAGGATATGGGATATTAGCAATAAAAAAGCTGTGCACCTGCAAAATGCAAATGCACAGCACAATACTGTATGGATTAACTATCTGGAATAAATATCTGATGCAAACTTGATGCCGCTAAATGCATCCTTCCCATAAAAATCGCATCCTGTTTTTTGCGCCACAAGATCTGTAACAGGAGCTCCGCCTATCATAATAGAGACATCGTCTCTGATACCTGCTTCTTTTATAGCTTTGACAGTATCTGCAATGGCCCCGAATGAAATAGTGAGAAGACAGCTCATTGCTGCAACTTTTGCACCGCTTTCCTTTATGGCACTGACAAATCTGGCAGGCACAACATTAGTTCCCAAATCTATTACTTCAAACCCGGAATTTGTAAGAAGCATGGCGACCAGATCTTTGCCTA
>CAYNMO010000135.1:2705-6881 GCA_964398155.1 uncultured Actinomycetota bacterium
TCATGAACATCTCCATAAACTGTTCCTAAAACAACTTTGCCTTTGTTTGCCTTTGAAGAGTCTGCATTTAAAGGGCCAAGAAGCGCAGCTGCTTCTTTCATTATTACGCCGGAATAAATAAGTTCCGGAACGAAACATTCTTCTCTTTCAAAACGGTTTCCTATTTCAATTAGTGCTTCTTGAAGCTGGCCCATTATCTCACCCACCGGGACACCTTCTTCTTTTGCTTTAATTACCAGACTTTTGACTTCTTTTTCGTTAAAACTTACAAGAGCCTCATAAATGGCTCTATTTTCTCCCATGGAAGTTTCCTTTCCTGTATAAATTAAATATAAATAACGGCTTTTTTAAAAATCAGTAAGAATAGACCATATAAATCTGTAAGCTATCCCTTCAACATTCTCCCACTGTGTCTTGAGTATCTCTTTGTCTCCAAGAATTTTTTCATATTCTTTTTCGTGTATTTCCCAGGGTATTACTTCACCTGCTTTTGGTCTTATATTCTCCATTGCTTCCCCCTTTTAAATTTAAATATTTTCTCAATAAACTCCATACTCAAGAGTTGCTTCTGTCATAGCCATCATATTTTCAATTTTTGCATCACTTTGAATAATAGCTGAGGCGTCCATCAGATATCCGCCATCTCTTCCTACGGTCTGAATCACTTTCCTGCAGTACTCTTTGACCTCCTGAGGTGTTCCGAAAGCTAAAAGATCGTTGGGTATTCCACCGCTTATGGCAAACTTTTCACCTACCTGTTTGTGGATCTCAAATATATCACCCTTGTCGCAATGATATATAATTGATTTTTCAGGTAGCTCGGCTGTGTATTTTAACCATTTATCCCAGTTTCCTTCAGCATACCATATAGTCTGTATGCCATCTTCTTTCCATAATTTTATAATTATTTCTTTAAGTGTCGGCCAGAAAAATCTTTCATACATGTCTTTTGAAAACATCGTACCCCTGTGAAGCCAGACCGAAACCGGTACCTGTTTTGAGGGGTCTGAAGCAATTTTGGCATTCATGTACAGATACGGCATTAATGCTTCACATGCTTTTTCTATCTTGTCGGGCTGCCTGTAAACATCGACAGATACCTGCCTGAAACCTCTTAATTTATCTGCCAGGATATCAAACGGTGCTTTAATGGGCCCTGAGACACACGAGACTGTTCCGCATTCCGTTTTTAACTTTTCATTTGCAACACCGATAGCTCCTCCGTATGCCATAAGCGAAAGGCCGCCCTTAAGCCATGCCATATTGTTTCGGTAAGTATTAGGCTCTCCCGGAGCAGCAATATTATTTGAAATTCTTGGCATCCACACATTTGTAAGAAATTCGGTAGGACTGTCAATTAATTCATCATATTCATTCTCTTTCATAAAAGCACTTTGCTCGTCAGCCGGTTCAAAATACTGGAAACCTACATTCGAATCAAGCTCTATTCCGGGTATTTTGTAATACTTCTGACCAAAATGATCAACAAGACCACTCCAGACATAAATCATGTTTACAACTGTTGCGTCCCAGCTGAAATCTTTTGCACATTTTCTAACCGCCTCAAAAGCTTTCTCATAATCATGAGTGACTTCCTGTGAAGTAAATCCTGCATATTTTGCAGTAAATTCTGCCGCAAAAGGTCTTAATGGTACTCTGTCAGGCTTTTCATTTCTGTTAGCTGTAATATATCTTTTGAGTCTTTCGTCATACAACTTTTCCATGCCATCAGCCATACTATTGCCTCCTTGGTGGTTTTTAAATGATTTACATATTATCAATCAATATATTTATCAAAAAACAGCAGCTTTTATCTTCTATAAATCAACTTTATTTTTAAAGACTATTTTATTTACAATTATATGTATAATTTTTACTTATTTAAACATTATGAGCCTTTTTATCAAAAATGTGTTCTTCGAAAACTTTATAACAGTTGCACCTGCTATCAAAATAAGGTGGGAATATTTTTTAAGGTTATAAAAAAATACAGAATTATCCGGCAAAGTATTAAGAGTATAAAATTATAACAGCATTATCTTTCGTCAACAATATTACAAATTGATTTTGCTGTTTGATTAATTTGTAATAAATAAGGGATAAAAATGCGGAACTTTCTTAAATTTTTATCCTGAATAAATAAAAGATTTATTAAAAACTTAGTTGTTTACCAGGAACTAATTAATTTACGAAGAACAATTAGTAAAAATTATTAAATTAAAAACATTTTTAGATCAGATTAAATCAATAATTCAGTATAGCTGAGTTAGTCAGGAGAAACTAATCTAAAAATTATGACTGTACTGTAAAAATCATTTTATTAAAATCAAACAGAACAAATAATAGTTTAAATGTTTCCAAATCTCCTCTATAATTATTTGTTAATAAGGACTCGGGATATGGCCTTATTAGTGCAATACAGATAATTTTTAAACAGGCTGCACAACATTGAATAATATCTCAATTAACAGGCAAGGAGAAAAATAAAATGGCACAGGTAACTCTGAAAAACCTGACAAAGAAGTTCGACGAAGTGGTGGCCGTTGATAATATCAGCACCATTATAGAGGATCGCAAGTTCGTAGTGCTGGTAGGGCCCTCGGGCTGCGGTAAGACTACGACTCTTCGTATGATTGCGGGCCTTGAAGACGCAACCTCCGGAGAGATAATGATAGGAGACAAAATTGTAAATAACGTTCCTCCCAAAGACAGGGATATTGCAATGGTGTTTCAGAATTATGCTCTTTACCCTCACATGAATGTCTATGACAACATGGCATTTGGTTTAAAGCTGAGAAAGACCCCAAAAGATGAAATAGATAGAAGAGTAAAAGAAGCTGCAAAAATATTAAAGATAGAAGAGCTCTTAAAACGTAAACCAAAACAGCTTTCAGGCGGACAGAGACAGCGTGTTGCTCTTGGCAGGGCAATAGTTCGAGATCCAAAAGTATTTTTAATGGATGAACCCCTGTCTAACCTTGATGCAAAACTCCGTGTCGAGATGAGAACTGAAATTGCAAAACTTCATAACAGACTAAACGTAACCATAATCTATGTCACCCACGACCAGACAGAAGCCATGACAATGGCTGACAAGATGATAATTATGAAAGACGGTCTTATTCAGCAGGAAGGTGATCCGCAAACTGTATACGATCATCCAAAAAATATGTTTGTAGCCGGCTTTATAGGATCTCCGGCAATGAATTTTCTTGACGCAAAAGTTACTGATGATTACAGGCTTGTAAACCCAAAATTTGCGATAGCATCAGCGCCCAATATTAAGAAAGTAATAATTGACAATAATTTAAAGGGCAAAGATATAATTATAGGAATAAGACCAGAGGATCTTGAGGACGCGTTATTTATTCATGACAAACTTGAAGAAGCCATAATAACGGCAAATGTTGAAGTAACGGAGCCAATGGGTGCTGAGATATGTGTATATGTTGATATAGACGGCGTGCTTGTAACAGCGCGATTAAATCCAAGAAGTACAGCCCTTGTTGGAAAACCGCTCGACATGTATGTTGACCTTGAGAAGATTCATCTTTTTGACAAGGTTACTGAGGCTGCATATATATAAGCAGAAGCTTAGAAATATAAGTTTGCGCTGAAATAATCCGGTAGAAATAAAGTTTGAGCTAACAAATTAAAAACCCAGACAGATAATAAAATTGTCTGTCTGGGTTAATTATAAATATATAAATTAAATCTTCTGTCTTACTTTGACGTTAAAATAATTATCGAGACTGTAACGTTTTTTGTGTAAACTCCTAATTTATATAAAGAGCCTAAGGGGAAATTAAATCCTCTTAGGCTTAAATTATACCACATAAGATTCTATCCTTTCCTGAAAATAAATGTTTAGCTGTGACAAAATTACCGACCAGTCTTTTATCCTTCCTGTCCACTTTTTAGTAACCTCCATCGTAGCAAGATAAAGTATTTTCATAAGGGAAGCGTCATTTGGAAAAACTGATTTTGCCTTTGTAACTTTTCTAAGAGACCTGTGATAATTTTCTACAGCATTTGTGGTATATATTACCTTTCTAAGCTCATCAGGGTACTTAAAGAAAGTTGAAAGCTCAGCCCAGTTATTTCTCCAGGATTTAATGGCAAGAGGATATTTTTTGCCCCATTTATCATCAAATTTATCAAGGGCCATAAGAGCAG
>CAYNMO010000136.1:0-2491 GCA_964398155.1 uncultured Actinomycetota bacterium
AGGCTTACCGCGATATCGAATGCCTTAAGCTTGCCGGAATCCCCATCTATTCTGATAAAAATGGTTTTACCCTTCTCCCTGATTTTTATATGCCAAAAATAAGTCTTGATATCCCTGAAATTTTAACCCTGTTTCTTTTATGCAGCTCCATAAAATCACAGAAGGGGACCCCATACAGCGATCTTTTATCAGCAGCTACCGATAAAATCCTTAATGCTCTCCCGGACGGCATCAAAAATGTATTTCTGACATCGGATTATGAGGCTATTGTTGATTTTGGCCTAGACACTATAGTTGACTATAAAAAGATTGATGAAATATTTAAACTCATTTATGAAGCAACTATTGCCAAAAAAAAGATCAGCCTTAAATATTACAGCATGGGAGCAAAAAAGCTTGGCAAAAGAATTGTTGATCCATATGCTCTTAAATTTAACTTTGGTATCTGGTATTTAATTGGATTTTGTCATCAGCGAAACGAGGTAAGGACATTCAGGATTGACAGGGTAAGAAAAATTGAAATTCTTGAAGAAAATTTTAAGGTCCCCGATAGTTTTGACCTGGATGAATATTTTAAAGAAAGCTGGGGGATAATAAGAGGGCAAAAAACAAAAGTAATTCTTAAGTTTGCAAAAGATACCGCAGATTTTATTGCAGAATGTATCTGGCATCCGTCCCAAAAACTTACAAAAAATACCGATGGAAGCCTGATTGCACAGTTTGAAGTCGGGGGTCTGAGTGAAATCAAGATCTGGATACTTGGTTTTGGCGAGAACGTTGAAGTCCTTGAACCGCCGGAGCTAAGACAGGAGCTAAAAGAAGCAGCCGAAAAAATTAACCGTATTTACTCCTGATATTGATCAATAAGTTTGTTTTTTATAAATTCTTCTAATTCTGCAATAACTGATTCGTAAGGAGGAAGACCTGGTACTTGTTTTTCAAGCCTTATTTTCCATGCACGCCTGTAAATTTCAGATCTAATTACTTTAATTAGATTTGGAAAATATAATTTAAACCCAAATCTTTTTATCAGTTCATTTTTTAATTTGGGTATTTCCATGCTTTCCAGCTTTAAAAGATACCATAAATCGTATATATGGCGAGCTTCTTTGTCGACATCCATAATTCTTGAAATTTTATCTGCTGCCACAGATTCCAAATTGTATACATTAAGCCTGTTGGCGCTCTCTTGAAAATCAGGGTATGTATAAATTATCTTTTTTTGCTCATAAGAGGGGATAGAGACGTCCCATAAAATATCGATCTTTAATTCTTTATTTGCCTTAATTTCTGGAACAATATCATATTTAATAAAGGATTGAAGCCTATCGTTTTTTTTACTTGAAATTAAGGAAGGTTTAAACGGAAAAGCATTGGAAATTTCTATAAGAATATTGTTTAAATCTCCTTCTAAATCGGCAAGACTTTCTTTTTCTTTAACAATAAAATCCAAATCTTCTGAAAATCGATAATCAGGAAAATATATTTTTTTTAAACAGGTTCCTCCCCTAAAGACAGATTTATTTCTAAAAGAAGCATTATTGCTTAAATAAAACAGAAGCATTTCTGCGAAGTAGTCTTTCTCAATTACATCTTCAGATATTTTTCTTTTAAATGCGAGTCTCTAAATTTGAAAATGATTAATCATATATTTTATGATTTTTGGATTACAAATTAATATTTTATTATGTTAAGTATTTGATTTTTTCCTATATTGTCAATCAGCCGCCATGCATTTTTATTTTTAATTGTATCTGGCATTGAAGGGTCCAATAAGTCATAGCGTTCTTTAATATACTGCTTCAAATTAAATAATAACGGCCGGGCGTCGATTTCAAGAGTTTCTAAAATATAACCAAGACGCTTTGCGACTACATTTTTACCGTATCTCTCCACATATAATTCCAGTTTATTATAATCAATCCTGTTCCTGACTATCCATATCCCTTTGGCAATTTCTGTAATACCGCCACAATTATGTGGATATAATAGTCCATCAAGTATTGTTTTTTCCAAATCAGATATTCTTACCTTATTGGTTTGTGTCACCCATTCTTCTTTAATCCCCCAGATAAATTTTTGCTTCATATAAATAAAGATCAAGCTATCTTTTAAAGGTTTTGGTACAATTTGTCTTTTTGAAGAAGCTACAAAAACTTTAATTAATGGCTGCGTAAGCATGCCCCAATGATTCATCGCGCTGTAAAATCTTATATAATAGTCAGTCGAGTTAACTACTTCACTTGCCATAACAAACCAGTTACCAAAATAGCTTTCCATGTTTCCAACTTCCTGCGGTATTATTAAAAATCTACCATGCTTTAATCGACCAATTACTTTTCTTTTTACCATCTCACTTAGAAGATCTGTAGTTTGATTATAATCTTTATTGAGAATTATTTGGGCATCTGATATGGAAAAAACAGGTTTGTTTTCTTCATAAAGCCTGTTAATTAAATGAGAACTTACTTTCCCCAAAGTCCTAAATTGG
>CAYNMO010000136.1:2501-6869 GCA_964398155.1 uncultured Actinomycetota bacterium
TCTCTTCAACAATGCCATCAATTACAGTTCTACACAATACCAACTTAATATATTTACCATCAAGACTTTCGGCGACAGATATTATATTTGATATTTTAATATCACTTAGTTTAAATTCTTTGTCCTGTTCATCTTTTATAACATATTTAATGTCATTATAATCAAGGGTAATAGGTGTATTATTATTTTTATCAAATATTATTTTTGCATCATTATCAACTGCACTTACTACAACCGTTCTGTATGATGTAATAAATACAATATCATGTCCTGCATTACATACATATTAGTAGAAATTTAAAGAACAAAAACAAAAAATACAGATGACAGCTTAAATGCCAAGCCTGAAGTCAAGGGTTTGGTGAAAACAGAAAGGTGGACAGTTCTCTTTTGAGCACAGTTTTAGCTATTTATTAATTGGTTCTTAGCGGATAACCCGCTAAAATGGTCTAATTGAAAATATTTTAAGCTTAATTTAAATAATCAATTCACTAAAAAATGACTTAATCACCATTAATTAATTGATAGAAATACGGTCAGCTCCTCTTACAGCAAATGTATGGACATTTATTTCCTTGTAAATAATTGGCATAGTAATCAGACTTTAGAGAAATTGTGTTGTTTGATTTAAATGTCTGGTTTGCTCTTTTATTCCAGTTTAAAATTTCCCGTATCTATCCATTCATTTTCAAGTATGGTCCACCAGTCGGCGGCGAGTCCTCTTAAAACATATTCATATGGCAGCCATCCGTATCCTTTATTTCCCCAGTCCGGCCCCCAGGAATTTTTTATAAGCAAGGCTCCTTTTGTTTCAAAACCTCCATCTGTGTTTTTTATAATCATTTCGTCGTCATATCCGACTGCAGCTACAGCATGGCCGCCCTCAACTTTGTCTGATTCTGAAGGAAATGGAATTTTCCCTTCGTCTCCGTCAGCACTGGCAACTGAACTGTAAACCGTAAAACCAAACATGGCTGGAATCTTGGCCGCAAGATTTGTTTTTATCTGCTCAAGCAAATCTTCTTTTTTAATACCCTCGGGGTCCAGCCTGAAATACTGAGCTGTCTGAAAATTCTGGGCATAAGAATAGCAAAATGCTCCTGGCTCATCATCAAATTTCTCAATGTCATATTCCCAGTATTTTTCAGGAACAACGCCAAATAATACCATTGCCATCATAGTGGTTCTAATATATGCACCGTAGTCACCTTTTTTCTGGAGAAGATTTCTTGTTGCTTTATATAGAAAAAGTCTTGAGCAGTCCACATAACTTCCAAATGCTTTTTTTTCAAAGTATTCTATAAGCCCGACAGCAGCATTTGCAGTACAGGAACCAATCTGGCCCTGGTCTTCCACGGGGGAACACCATTTTCTTAAGTCAGCTTTTGCCGGCAGTTTTTTTACACCGGTCTCGGATATTCCTATTTCCTGCGCCATATTGCTTATCGAATTTCTAACTCCTAACCTTGTGCTTTTCAGTGACACTGTCTTGTTTAGTAAAGTATAGTCTCTGAAATCAGGATAATCAGGCAGCCATCCATAATATTTGATTGGATTTGCGTCCATTGTTTCTCCTTTTTGTTTTTTATATTATTATATATAATACTATATATAATAACTAATACAATACTATAAAATTAATTAATAAATAATATAATATAATAAAAATATATTATTATATTATATTATATCATATAAATATAAATTTCATGAATAATATCTTTTACACATTTCTAATTCTGACGGCAGGTGTTTAAGGAGTCTGGGATATAGCAGGAATCAAGATTTTTTACATATTTATAGATATTGATCAATAAATTTTTCAAAATCTACGGATATTTGCTCCATGAATTTATGAGAATATCATTATTGCCTCCAGATAAACCATAATTTGCCTCCACGTTTTTTAAATGACAGGAAGCATTATATATCTTACGGGGGATGGTACAATGAGGGTGAAAAAAACCTCACTTAAGTGGTACACTTGAGGTGAAAAAAACCTCACTTAAGTGGTACACTTGAGGTGAAAAAAACCTCACTTAAGTGGTACACTTGAGGTGAAACAAATATCACTTAAGTGGTGCGATGAGGGTGAAAAAAATCAATTAATAGTGATACACTTGTGGTAAAAAATCATATAATAATTAAAGTACTCTGAGTTTTTACCTCGCGATGTCCAAAATCAAAATAATTATGCTAAAACCGTGCTTAAAAGGGGACTGTCCCCTAATGGCTTTATGGGGAGCTATTAATTTTTGGCAAACTGCCGGTCATAAAGAATCTTATATGCTCCATTTAATGCCAGAAGCTGCTCGTTAGTTCCCTGCTCGACAATACATCCGTCTTCGACAACATAAATACAGTCGGCAGCCATGATTGTTGAAAGCCGGTGAGCAATAACCAGGCTGGTCCTCCCCCTGAGCAAAGGCTCTATGGCAGACTGTATCAGTGATTCAGAAACGGAATCCAATGCAGAAGTCGCCTCATCAAGAATGACAATTCGCGGGTTTTTAAGAAGAACCCTTGCAATGGCAATTCTTTGCTTTTCGCCTCCCGAAAGCTTTATACCCCGCTCTCCAACAATAGTTTCATAGCCATCAGGAAGTGAGGTTATCATATCGTGTATATTTGCCGTTTTGCACACATTGAAAATTTCCTCTTCGGTAGCTTCCGGATTTGAAAACAGCAGGTTCTGATGTATGGAAGTGTTAAACAGGTAAGTATCCTGCGTCACCATTCCTATCTGCCTGCGCAGTGATTCAATTGTTACACTCCTTATGTCGAGCCCATCGATAGTAATCGATCCTGAGCTAACATCATAAAATCTTGGCAAAAGGTATGTAATTGTAGTTTTGCCTGCCCCACTGGGACCGACAAAAGCGACTATCTGTCCGGACTTTATATCCATATTAATATCTTTGAGTGTTTGGATTTTTTCACCATAAGAGAAGCAGACATTATTAAATTTTATAAATCCATCAATTTGTTTTAAACTGACCGCGTCAGGTTTGTCTACTATCTCCTGCTTTATTTTAAAATACTCAAATATCCGTTCAAAAAGCGCCAGAGAACGGGACACATCCACACTGATATTTGCAAATGAAGCAACGGGTCCGTAAAGTCTTCCAAGTAATGCAACAAACATTACAATGCTGCCGACCGTAATATCGCTGTATCTGATTAGCAGCAAGCCTCCAATAAGATATATAACCATTGGCCCAATTGCGACAACTGTAGAGATAGCCATAAAAAACCATCGCCCGGCAAGGGATTCTTTTATTTGCAGCTTTGTTGCTTCTTTGTTTACTCCTTCAAATTTCTCTGCCTGCTGCTTCTCCCTCGTAAAAAGCTTTACGAGCATCGTGCCGCTGATGCTCAATGTTTCAAGTATTATGTTATTTAAATCAGCCAATTTATCCTGAGTCTGGGCAGCAATTTTCCAACGGACCCTGCCCACCTTTCTGGTTGGAATAATAAACAGCGGCAAAATAATCATTCCCGCAAGTGCAAGTTTCCAATTGGTATAAAACATTGTTGCAGCAGTTATTACAAAAATGAAAATGTTTTGAAGTATTTGGACAAATGTTCCGGAAAATATATTTTCTATTCCGCCGATATCATTATTCATTAAAGAAGTTATTTCGCCAGCTTTAACATTTGAAAAGAAACGGATTGACATATGCTGTATATGGTTAAACATTGAATTGCGTATGTCATACATAATGTATTTTGCAATCCAGCTATTGAGATAATTCTGGCCTACAACAACAAGGCCGCTTAACAAAATTGCTCCAAATGAAGAGACTATAAGAATAATGAGCAGATTTATATCTTTTTGAGGTAATGCTATGTCGATAATATTTTTTATAAAAATAGCAGGCAGCAGTCCAAGCGCAGAAGTGATAATTATTGAAACAGCCAACAGGATTAGGAGTTTCCAGTAAGGCGCAAAATACCTGGCAATTTTTTTAAGCATTGACCTTGAAATATTTGGCCTTACATTTGTTTCACTGTAATGAAAGCGCCCTCCGCCAAATCCTCCGGGGCCTCCGCCTAATCCTCCCACCATCTGTTCACATCCTTTTTATATCCAATGCTTAAGCTTAAGTGATTATGCTAATATTGTGCCAAAAAGAGAACCATCCCCCAATGTGCTTAAAATATTTTGATTGCTGCTGCATCCCATTTAGAGTACAAGTGTACTCATAACAGAGTACAAATTACACAACCTAAAGTTTAAGTAATTATGCTAAAACCGTGCTTAAAAGGGGACTGTCCCCTAAAACTTATAATATCTGCTTCTATTCTTATACAGGCTAAATTAATTTGCGCTTGTTAAATCCGGCAGTTGCAAATCTAAGCAAGGCC
>CAYNMO010000137.1:0-6850 GCA_964398155.1 uncultured Actinomycetota bacterium
AGCCATGAATTGAACGGGATAACTCATCTGATAGAGAATCTTGTTTTCAAGGGATCAAAAAAAAGGTCAAACAAAGATATTGCCATTGAATTTGATTCTGTTGGTGCTGATTTTAATGCATTCACAGACAAAGAAAATTCCTGTTTTTATTGTGATTTTATAGATACCCACCTTGATAAATGTACTGAATTACTGTTTGACGTTGTTTTAAATCCTTCTTTTCTTCAGGAACATCTGGATACTGAAAAAAAGATAATACTTGAAGAAATAAAAATGGTTGAAGATTCTCCTTCCGAGGATGTTTTTAATTACTACTACGAGCTTGTTTTAAATAGTCATCCCTTAAGTCTGCCAATACTTGGAACAAGAAAATCGCTTCAGAATATTGGCGTAAAAGATGTATGGGAATATTTCAATAAAAGATTTGTTTTTAAAAATATTGTTGTTTCTGCAGCAGGCAATATAAAACATGTCGAACTTGTTGAAGCAGTTAAAAAAAATATTGAAAGTCTTGTACCTGTCGGCATCAACGAAAAGGGTATTATTGAAAAAGAAGAACCTGAAATAAAATCAGGTCTTAAAATAGTAAAGAAGAAAATAAAATCCACTAATATTTGTTATGGAGGGATCGGCTGCAAGAGATCCAGCATTGACAGGTACCCATTAACTGTTTTGATGAATATTGTTGGTGGAAGTATGAGCAGTCGTCTTTTCCAAAAAATAAGGGAAGATATGGGACTGGTATATTCTGTTTTTGCAGGTAACACTCAATATACAGATGCCGGAGTTATAGATATTTATGCGGCGAGTGATTCTAAAAATATAGGGAAAGTTATAAAAATTATTGAAGAAGAAATCAGCGATATAAAGAAAAATTCTGTTAGTGAAGTTGAGCTCCAAAGGGCCAAAGAAAATATTAAAGGTGAAATAGTTTTAAATATTGAAGAAATAAGCTCAAGGATGTTCAGATTTGGGAAGAGCCTGCTAATTGATAATAAAGTTTTGCCTATTGATGATATTTTAAATAAAATAGATTCAGTATGCAGCAGTGATATTTATGATGTTTCCAATAAATATTTTAGGCCCGAAAGAAAGAATATTGCAATTTTGGGTGAAATAAGCCGGGAGATCGCAAAGGAGTTAAAATGAAAAAGATTGCTTTATTTGGAATTTGCGGAAAAATGGGCAAGTCCATGCTGTCCGAGCTTGTTCTTGAGGAAGATATTTTTATTGCAGCAGGTTTTGATAAAACAAACATAGGAACAGATATAGGAGTTTTGACAGGAAGAGAAATATCAGGAGTCAAAGTCACTGATGACTATGAAGAAATTAAACTTGCAGGTCCTGACCTGGTAATTGATTTTACTGGTCCCGAGATATTATTTAAAAATATTTTATGGGCCATTGATAATAAAATAGATATTATAGTTGGAGCAACAGGTTTAAAAAAAGAAGAAATTGAAATAATTAAAGAAAAGGTAAAAAAATCAAAAAGCAGAGTTTTTATAATCCCTAATTTCTCCATAGGAGCAGTTTTAATGGTTATGCTGTCTTCAATTGCAGCAAAATATTTTGAAAATTGTGAAATAATTGAGATGCATCATGATAAAAAGAAAGATGCCCCTTCCGGAACAGCTATTGCAACTGCCATAGCCATAAATGAAGAGAAAACATTCAATGCAGGCAGACTGCTGCCGGATGAAAAGGAAACACTGGAAGGCAGCAGAGGTGCTTTTTCTGACGGAGTTCATATTCACAGTATCAGACTTCCCGGACTGCTTGCACATCAAAGCGTTATTTTCGGTTCCAAAGGACAGACCTTAACTATCAGACATGACAGCATGGACAGATCATCTTTTTATCCCGGTCTGATTATGGCAATAAGAAATTTAGATAAGCTGCCTGATTTTGTATATGGGCTCGACAGCCTTATTGAAATTTAAAAAAATTTATTACATGGAGGTTTAAATGGTAAATTTAGGCGAAGTAATAACTGCAATGATTACTCCATTTGATAAAGATTATAAAATCAACTGGGCGTCTGCAGACAAACTAATTGATTATCTTACTCTAAACGGAAGTGACAGCATTCTTTTGGCCGGAACAACCGGAGAATCGCCAACTCTTACTGATGAAGAAAAAATTGATTTAATTAAATTTGGCAGAAAAAAATTAAATGGCAATGTTGGTCTTATTGCAGGAACAGGCTCTAATGATACTTTTCATACTATAGAATTATCGAAAAAAGCTCAGGAAGCAGGTACTGATGCTTTACTGATTGTTACTCCTTATTATAACAAACCAACTCAGACGGGACTGCTTAGACATTTCAGCGCAATTTCAGACGCAGTAAGCATTCCAATAATAGTATATAATGTACCTTCCAGGACATGCTGCAATATCAGCTCAGATACATGCAAAAAATTAGCGCAGATAGAAAACATTGTGGGAATAAAAGAAGCCAGCACAGATCTTAAGCAGATTACAGAAATACTCAGAGACTGTCCTCAAAATTTCAAAGTTTATAGCGGAAATGATGGCGATACATTTCCTGTTGTTGCCCTGGGTGGCGCGGGAGTAATAAGCGTTGCGTCACATATTATCGGGAAAGAAATAAAGAAGATGATTGGATATATTAAAAATGGCAGTATCATAAAAGCTGCCGAACTTCATAAAAAATATCTTGAAATCTTTTATGGTATTTTTATTACAACAAGCCCTATTCCAATAAAAAAGGCATTATATCTTAAAGGGATGGACGAAGGTTTTCTCAGACCTCCTTTGTATGACATGGAAACAGGAGAAGAAGAAATTTTAAGCAAACTCCTTTTAAAATACAGTATAATATAAAATGATATAAAATTTGTTTTACTGTTAAATATATTTTAAAAGTAATAAATATTAATATAATTATTTTAAACAAAAATTTAATATTATGTCAAAAAAATCCAGTATAAGACTGATACCACTCGGAGGCCTAAATGAAATAGGCAAGAATATGATGGTATTGGAAAAAGATGACGAAATGATAATTATTGATTGCGGCATCATGTTCCCTGATGATGAGTTTCCCGGTGTTGATTTTGTTATTCCTGATTTTTCGTATGTTACAAAAAATGCAAATAAACTTAAAGCTATTATCATAACTCACGGCCACGAAGATCATATAGGAGCTCTTCCTTTTCTTTTCAAAGAAGTTATGGCTCCGATATATGCCACCAGACTTACCAAAGGCCTCATAGAGCTAAAATTAAATGATAACCAGATTTATGATGGTGTCATACTTAACGAAATAAATGAAGATGACATCCTGGAAATTGGGCCTTTTACTATTGAATTTTTCAGAGTGAGCCATAGTATCCCCGATACTATCGGCATTGTTATTAAAACAGATGTCGGAACGATTGTGCATACAGGTGATTTTAAATTTGACCAGAGTCCTTTATATGGCAACAGCACCGAGTTTTCAAAAATAGGATCAATCGGAAGACAGGGAGTTCTGGCACTATTATGTGACAGCACAAATTCACTGCAGGAAGGATACACTTTACCTGAAAAAGTTGTAGGACAGGCTTTTCTGGAAAAATTTACAGAAGCACAGGGAAGAGTAATTGTGGCAACATTTTCTTCACATATTCACAGGATTCAGCAGATAATGGATATATCTGACAAGTTTCAGAAAAAACTTGCAATTTCAGGCAAGTCGCTTCTTAAAACCATAAAAATTGCCGGAGAGCTTGGGTATCTTAAAATACCGGACAAGCTTATTATTCCCATAAATACAATTGATGAACATCCATTAAAAAAAGTAGTAATACTTGCAACCGGAACCCAGGGTGAACCGCTTTCTGCTCTGTACAAAATGGCTGTCAATGAGCATAAAAGAATCCAGATAATGAAAAGTGATATGGTAATTATTTCTGCATCTCCAATTCCCGGAAATGAAAAAGCTATTGCCAATATAATTAATATGCTTATCAGGAACGGAGCAGATGTTTACTATGAGTCAATTGCCGGAGTTCATGTATCCGGGCATGCTGCTCAGGAAGAAATAAAGATGATGATAAATCTTATAAAACCCACATATTTTATACCCATTCATGGAGACAATATGCATAAAGTCCAGAATGGAAAATTAGCACTTGAAGTGGGCATTAAACAGGAAAATATTGTAATAGTGCAGAACGGCGACCTTCTCAAGATTAATTCTGGCCTCTGTAAGGTATCCAAAAACATTAATATGCGAACTGTTTATGTGGATGGTCTGGGATATGGCGATATTGATGACATAGTATTAAAAGACAGGAAAATACTTTCAAAAGATGGAATAGTTATAAATATTGTCGGAATCGATTTCAAGAAAGAGGATATTTTTTATGATCCAGATCTGGTTTTCAGGGGAATTGCTTTTATTGATAACTTTGACCTGATAATCAAAGAATGCAAAAGTATTATAACAGAATCCATTAAAAGCTGTTTTAAAAATAATTTAAAAACTCCTTCAGCCATAGAAAAATATGTAAATGACAGGCTTGAAAAATACCTTATAAAAAAAATACGCCTTAAACCTGTTGTTGTTACAAGAATATTGCCAAAATGATGCTTTATTTAGTTTGAGGCATCCCTTTAAAATATTTTTTAATCAAGCGAAATTTATAGAAAAATGGTCTCAAATAATACCAGACGCAGCTTAAAACCTGAAAATAAAATTAATGAAAAAAAATATAATTCCCCAAGTCTGCCTGAAGCAAAAGTTTATGTAAAAAGCAGAAAAGAATTATATGGAATAATTATTATAGCTGTGGCAGTTCTGTTCTTTATAAGCATGTTCGTAAAAGGCGAAAGCGGAGTTGTCCTAAAATATATTAATTTTTCACTATCCTATCTGTTTGGGCTCGGAAAATATATTTTTGCATTATTGATATTTGCCTGGGGCCTGGGTTTTTTTATAAAAAGAATGGCTTTTTTAAAAGCAAGACTGAGTCTGGGCTTTCTTTTATTTTTTTTATCTTTGTCGGGTTTATTCGTTTCCAGTAACACAGTAAATAATATTTTTGATGAAATTTTTATAAGCAGCCATGGAGGCCTGCTTGGTTCAGGTATTTATTATGGTCTTTTCAGGCTTACCAACAAAGCCGGCAGCGTAACAATACTTTCATTTTTATTGCTTGTTTCTATAATTATTATTACAAACATATCTCTTGTTGAGTTATATAAAAAAATATCGGCCAAACAAAGAGAACTCATATTAAGAAAAAAAGAAAAAAGTGAAAATAAGATTTTGCCTGCATCAGCAAATCCAAAACCTTTGCTATATAACAATAGCGAACTTGTAAAAGTTGAGATAAATGAATCCATAAAACATGAGACAGCGAAGCTGCCAGAAAAGAATATTAATAACTCAGAAAAAAAATTTCCTTTTATAGTGGATCATGTCAAAAAAATATCTAAAGAAATTGAAAATGACATAGAGATTAAAGATGATGCTTTTTTAAAAGAAAAGATAGAAAAAATAAAAAGCATTGGCAAGGGAGAAAATTTAAAAATTAATAAAGAATCACAGCTTGAAATGGATATACCGGAAGAAGAGAATGAAGATTCAAATTACAGGCTGCCTCCGGAAAGTCTTTTAAAAAAATCAAAACCGGTTTCACCCAGTTTATACAAGCAGGACATAAAGGAAAATATTTATATTCTGGATAATCTTTTTAAAGATTTTAATCTTGCTGCCAGGGTCAGCGGTGTTGTAAGAGGACCTTCTGTTACATTGTATGAGCTTACTCTTTCGCCCGGAGTCAAAGTGCAGCGTCTTTTAAGTCTGGAAGATGATTTTTGTGTTGCTCTTGGCTCTTCAGACATCAGAATATTAACTCCTATTCCAAATAAATCAGCAATAGGTATTGAAGTACCAAATAAGATTAAAAGCATAGTTACTTTGGGAGATGTTTTCTCTCTGTTTGACTCTCCTGTTGCAAAAGAAATCTTAAGAGTTCCATTAGGAAGAAATCTTTCCGGAGAAGTAGTTTATATGGATATTAACCATATGCCTCATTTATTAATTGCTGGAGCGACTAATTCCGGAAAAAGTTCATGCATAAACAGTATAATCATTTCACTTCTTTTAAAAACAAAGCCATATGAAGTAAAATTTATTATGATAGATCCCAAAATGGTAGAGCTGAGCATATATAACGGAGTTCCTCACCTTCTTGCTCCGGTAGTCATTAATCCAAAGAAAGCTTCAATTGCTTTGTCCTGGGCCGTAGATGAAATGGAAAACAGGCTTAAGATTCTTTCTGATTATAACTGTAAAAATCTTGAGCAATTTAATAAAGAAGTCGCTAAAAACAGACAAAGAGATCCGGATCTTATAAAGCTGCCATATATTCTCGTTTTTATCGATGAGCTTGCAGATCTTATGATAGTTTCTGCTTCGGAAGTAGAAGAAAGCATAAACAGAATCGCGCAAATGGGCAGGGCTGTCGGAATTCATCTGATAATTGCAACACAGAGGCCTTCAGTAAATGTAATTACGGGGGTTATTAAAGCTAATATACCTTCCAGAATTGCTTTTAATGTTGCTTCCAATACTGATTCCAGAGTTATACTTGATATGCCGGGCGCTGAAAAATTAATCGGAAGAGGAGACATGCTGTATTCCCCTGTATCTTTTTCAAGGCCTGAAAGAATTCAGGGTTCATTTGTAACATCGGGAGAAATAGAAATAATAACTGATTATATAAAAGACCAGAAAAACTCTGCAAGTCTTAAAGATATTTTTGAAACAGAAATAAAAATAGAGAAAAAAGAAATGGCTGATGATGCTTTGATTTATGAGGCTCTGGAGGTT
>CAYNMO010000138.1:0-4609 GCA_964398155.1 uncultured Actinomycetota bacterium
TCGCCATCCCTCAGCGTAATATCGTGAATTTTAATATTTTTTGGAAATTTAAATTTTGATACCACTTCATTTTCAAAATTCCATGGGCTCGTAAACCACTGTTTGGTGTGATAATTTGAAGAACTGCTCATTTTTTGGCTCCTTTACTTATAGATATTAATATTAATTATAATTATATTATACTTTATGTATTTATATTATTATAGTTTTTATTATACTTTTTTATTTATATTCTTTTAGTTTTTATTATTCAAGAGAAACTAATAGAAACTATTAAGTTCCTGTTGTTTTTATTTCTTACACTACAGCTTTCTCTTTTACAAGCAGCGAATTGAGTGATACTGCAAGAACCAGTACAGCGCCCTTCAGCAGCAATTGCCAGTACGGCGGCAGCACTGTCATCAGGCCTGAAGTAATACACATTATAATCAGCGCGCCTGCAACACTTTTTGTTACAGAACCTTCGCCACCGGCAAAAACTGTTCCTCCCAGCAGCACCGCTATAATAACATCAAGCTCCATTCCATCGCCGGCCGCGGGGTCTCCTAAAGACATGTAGCTTGCCCTTGCAATGGCTGCAAGCGCACAAAGAACGCCGACTATGATGTAGAGCAGCCAGACTATTTTATTTACATTGATACCGGATAATTCAGCCGCCAGCCTGTTTCCTCCTATGGCAACAGAGTATTTGCCTAAAACAGTTCTCCTCTGCAGTATAACCAGTATAATTATTACGGCTATCGCCACAAAAAAGGCTGCAGGCAAGTCAAGACCTAAGAGTTCTTTCCTCCCATAATTGTTTATCCAGTCCGGCATGATCTTCCCTTCACCGCTTTCTATGGCACGCACGCCCGGAGCCACTAGCAGCCGCGCTACACCCTTATAAAGGCTCAGCGTAATGAGAGTTGCAATAACAGGGGTGATGCGAAGCTTGACTACCAGAAGGCCGTTAATAAAGCCCAGCACTGCTCCAAATATCAGTGTGAGTATCAGCGCAGGGAAAAACCCGAAACCATTAAGCAGCATTATAGCATAGACCACGGCGCTCAAACTCAAAGTGCTGCCCACCGAAAGGTCAATATAGCCCGACATTATCAGGAGCGTAAACCCCCCGCTGATGGTTATTATGGGAACAGAATTCCTGAGAAGGTTTACAATGCTTCCGTCCCAGTTAAGAAAATGTCCCCTGCTGAAGATACTGCCGCCATCCATTTTTACAACGCTGAGTATAACTATAACAAGAAACAGCAGGATAAATACATACGACCCTTTAATGATTGCTTTCCATGAATTTGTTCCCGGCTGTCTAGTTTGTTTTGAGATGTTTTTATTCATTTTCACAAAAACCTGTTCCTTCTTAAATAAAATTTTTGCTGGGCCTGTCTTAAATTTAAATTTTTCTAGATATACCCATTATCGTTCTTGCCTTTAAATTTTCCTTCTGTCAAGCGCAAAACGTTGTGCCATTATTGCTATAAAAACAATTGCGCCCTTCAGGAGGTATTGCCATTCGGGCCTAAGCAGGAGCCCGGTTGCTGAAGAAGTTACCACAGATAGTATAAGCGCTCCTATGACTGATCCGGAAACCGAGCCAAAACCCCCTGCAATACTTGTACCGCCGAGCAGGACGAGTACCAAAGCATCAAATTCCAGTCCCATCCCCCGGTTGGAATTTCCTGATATATACTCTGAAGCCAAAAGTATTCCAACAAGACCAGCGAGAAGTGAGCTGGTAAGATAAAGAATTGTGACGTGTCTTTCTACTTTCACGCCTGACAGCCTGGCAGCCTGTACATTGGCTCCAATCAGATATGTGCGCCTGCCGAATACCGTATTTTTTTCAATTATAATTGCCGCTACAACCATTGCCAGCATAATAAACACTGCAAGTTTTATAGAGCCTACAACGGTGATATTTCCAAATACACCAAACACATCAGGCATGTTTACATTGCGCTGAGAGCCTGTTGTCAGCACCTGAGCAATCCCCCGCGCCACAGACATGGTGCCGAGAGTTACTATGATGGAAGCCACTTTCAGCTTAGTCACAAAAAAAGCATTGATTGCTCCGATGATAAGGGCAGCAACTAATGCAAGCGCAATTGCAACTCCGTAAGGCAGGCCCAATCCGTTATCGAGCACAGATCTGGAAGTTCCGGCCGTCTGGGAAAAATATACGGAAATAACTCCCGACATTGCGATTATTCCGCCAACCGACATATCGAAATTTCCAGTTACAAGCAGGAATGTTACGCCTATACCTAATACAATAATAAACCAGGAGTTTGTTATAAGGTTGATAATATTCTGCAAATAGTAAAAATTGGGCACAAACAGGCAGGCAAGGCCAAACAACACAACAAGTACACCAAGCATGCATAAAGTAATGAACGATTCATTGCTGATTTTACCGCCTGTTAAAGTTTTATTCATTCCGACGTTTCCGCCTACACCGTTTTGCATTCTACCACGCCCCCTGTTGCTATATGTATAATTTCTTCACTATTTATATCATCACTGTTTTGTATTTCATATTTCATATCACCGTCATACATAAGGAATATCCTGTCACAAATATTTACGATTTCAGTTAATTCAGACGAAAATATAAGTATTGACTTTCCTTCCCCTGACAGCTGGCGGATTATATTATAAATCTCACTTTTTGCCCCGACATCTATTCCACGGGTTGGTTCATCAAGAATGAGAAGATCAGCATCGGCAAACAGGCACTTGGCAAACACGACCTTCTGCTGGTTGCCGCCCGACAGCTTTGAGGCCTGTTTTTCCATTGTGTTAGTTACTATCCTAAGTTTTTCTATGTAATCTGCCGAGACCATTTTCTCTTTGGCTGAGTTTATAAATCCGGACTTTGATATTTTTTTCATATTCATCACCGGGATATTATTCCTGATAGTAAGCACAGTAAAAAGCCCTTGGGACCTGCGCTCCTCCGGAACAAGCGCTATCCCTGCTTCAATGGCTTTATCAGGAGAATTTGAAAGCTTTTTGCCTTTAAAAATAATTTCCCCTTTGTATGGATCAGCGCCAAATATTGCGCGCGCAAGTTCTGTTTTTCCGGCGCCGACAAGACCGTAAAATCCAACTATCTCGCCGCGCTTAACTTCAAATGATATATCCTTAAGCTTGTCAGTGGAAATTTTTTTCACTTCAAGCAGCACCTGACTGTTTTGTGAATCCTTGGGTATATATTTTTCAAAAACAGTCTTGCCAATCATCATTTTTATGAGTTCAAGCCTGTCTTTTACTTCTGAAATCGGTTTTGTTTCTATATGCTTTCCATCCCGCATTACAGTGACATAATCTCCAATTTCAAAGATTTCATCAAGCCTGTGGGATATATAAATTACAGTAACATTCTTTTCACGCAGGCCCCTGATTATTTTAAAAAGCCGTTCTATCTCACTTTCAGATATAGCGGCAGTGGGTTCGTCCATAATAATAATATCGGATTCCGTGGCAACTGCCTTGGCAATCTCCACTATCTGCTTTTTAGCAACGCTTAAACTGGAAACAAGCTGTTTGGGGTTTATTGACGGTTCCAGGCTGTTGAGCGCGCTGATCATTTTTTTTATCTTATCAGTCTTTTTTAAGAAACCCATAAAAGTATCTTCTGAACCAAGAGTAAGGTTTTCCTCAACTGTGAGCTGGTCCACTATGTTTAATTCCTGGAACAGGGTACTTACTCCTTTTTGTCGGGCATCCTTTGTATTATGCGCTTCATATTTTTCGCCATTCAAGAGTATGGTTCCGCTTGTCCTCATATAGGCGCCGGTGAGCATTTTTATTAATGTGGTTTTTCCGGCTCCATTTTCCCCGACCAGGCAATGTATCGTATTTTTTTTAATGTCAAAACTTACATCATTAACAGCCCTGACTCCCGGGAAATCTTTGATAAGGTTTTTTATCTCTAATACATAATCACTCATCGTCAATAACTCCACTAATATTTGTAGGATTTTATTCTTTTTGGGAGGAAACCTTTTGGTAGAGTTTCCTCCCATTCTTTATCTTTGCATAATGCTTTGTACAATCAAAGTTTTCTACTCAACAGTAACGTCAAACTCTCTCTTGAGCCATGCAGCTGCATCGGCACGCGGCATTGTCCAGTAGGAAATGTTGTAGGTTTCTGCCCATGCTAATGAAGGTGGCTGCTCTATTTGCTTGGCTTTGCCGTTCAGGATGTCAAACAGGTTGTCTATACGAGCCTGGGAGGTCTGAATTGTTGGAAGTCCCATGGAAAGCTTTAAAGAACTATTGGGATCATATATTTTTTTAAACTCAACCTGGTCATAGTCCGTGCTGCATACTATCTCTGTAAGAGGAACGCCTTCTTTCATTTTACCTCTGCCTGCTTGTTCGAGACCTGCCATTAGTCCGACAGTTATGTGTGAAGCTTCGCCGTATATTAAGTTGACTTCAGGATGCTGAGTTACTGTGTCCAGCATTATCTGCTTTGCTGCATCCTGGCCTTTGGTAGCATCAAGGCAGCCAAGGTCAGTAGCTTCAGGGTCAACACTTAGAACGCCTTTTACAAAAGGCTCAGTACGTCCTGTTATTACTTCAGGATAGTCCGGCCAGCCAAGCT
>CAYNMO010000138.1:4709-6694 GCA_964398155.1 uncultured Actinomycetota bacterium
ACAAAAGGCTCAGTACGTCCTGTTATTACTTCAGGATAGTCCGGCCAGCCAAGCTGAACCATGACTATTGGCTTGTCAGGGTTCGCTTTTTTCCACTGGGTTGCCATTTCAACGCCCATTGCAAAAGCAGTTTTTGCTTCGTCGTTACGAACAACAGGAATACCCACATCACCGAGCGGGCTGAAAAAAGTGTTAAAGATAACTCCCTTATCTATTGCATCTAATACCCCAGGCTTTGCGGCTACAGGATCCCATATTTGCAAGGTCGCCATATCCATGCCCTGTGCCAATAACTGGTCTATGTTCTGGGTCATTACATTTGCGTCTGATTTGCCGTCAAAAACAAATACTTCAGAGTTATACTTTTCTTTTGCATATTCTTTGGCTGATGCAAACTGACCTGCCAGGAACGTAATAGTCAGCTCTGATACGAAGAATGCTATTTTTTTAGGCGCCATAGCTGCTGTAGTTTCTGCTGCAGTTGTTGCTGCTGCCGTTGTCTCAGCTGCGGCTGTTGTCTCAGCTGCGGCTGTTGTTGCTGCTGCCGTTGTTTCAGCTGTGGTTGTTTTGCAGCCCACAAGTCCTATTGTAAGGACCATGGCAACACACAAACCAACTACTAAAATTGACTTTAATACTTTACTCATTTTTACTCCCTTTTAAATTATTGTTACTTTTTGATTCTCGTGATTGTCAAATATTGCCATTATCATAACAATCATTTAGAATCTAACTGGGGTTTGTATTGAGTGATTCCGGCTTAATACAAATCCTGCCTTTTTTTATTTTTATACTCTTGCACCTCCTATCGATTAAATCGTTCCTAATTGTAATTAACCCACACCTCCCTTCTCATTCAAGCCATGGTTTACCGTCAATAATAAATTTTGATTTTTTTTAAATAGATTTCTATTTTTGTAAAACTTTATTTTTGACTTTACTCAAATGTCCAGTTAAAAATCTTACTGATGTTTCAGAATCTTTTTTTAGTATTGCATTAATAATATTTACATGATCGTTATAGCTTTCATCCAAATCCAATATCCCTCTTATTAACACCACAATAAAAACATTAAGACTATCAATGAAGTTTTCGATTATTTCATTTTCACCGCACTCAATTAAAAAATGGTGAAAAGACAAATCTTCAAGTATATAGTTCTTTTTATTGGAGCTTTCAAAATATTTTTTAAAATTGCTTAAATAAATATTAAGTTTTTTAACATTTTTTTCATTCAAATCTTCAATTAACTTCTTAATTCCAATTTCTTCAAATATTATCCTTATGTCATATATTTTTAAGATTTCATCTCGGGATACTTTTCTTACAAAAAAACCTTTTTGCGGAATTTTTTTTAATATTCCTTCCTTTTCCAGCAAAGCCAGCGCCTGGATTAAAGGGATTTTGCTGATTCCGAGTTCATCCGCCATCTTATCCTGAAAAATTTTTTCTCCCGGCTTTAAAGCACCCTGTAATATAAACTCTTTTATATGGGTGTATGCCAGATCCCTTAGAGTAGGAGGGGTGATTCGTTTGACTTTAAATTTTGTTGTTGAAACCATATATTTAAACTTTAAAAAAAATTAATTAGTTCTTGCTGACTAATTTTCTAAAAATTAAAAATTCAAAACATTTAATGCTTAAGACAATAAAAATTCTTATAAAATAATGAATTATAATAATGAATTATTCAGTAAGAACTTATAATATAAAAAGTATACTTTATATATTATAAATTGCAATAGCAACAAATATTTTTTTAAAATCTGCTTCTGAATCCCCCAGGCATGTAATCAATGATTACGGGGTTTTAAGCTATGGTCAATGATTGTTTAAGCAAAAAGATGGATTTTAAAGAGAAATAGTACTGCAGACGTAAAATAAGTTTAATGACAAAAGTTTAAGTCTGGCTATAATATAAAATAATGTATTAATAATTAACCGGGCAGGTTGAAATGAGTGAAAAATATTTAGCGGGAATAGA
>CAYNMO010000139.1:0-1264 GCA_964398155.1 uncultured Actinomycetota bacterium
GAAGTAATGAAAGTGAAAAACGAGGTTTTAAATAACTGGATAAATGAAATGGCCGCGATGTGTAATCCGGATGGGATTGTGTGGATTAACGGTTCACAGGAAGAAAAGGAAAAACTCCAAAAGGAAGCAATAGATACAGAAGAAATGTTTTTACTTAATCAGGAAAAGCTTCCGGGATGTCTCCTTCACAGAACTGCATTAAATGATGTGGCAAGAACCGAAAACCTGACTTTTATCTGTACATCACAAAAAGAGGATGCCGGGCCTACCAATAACTGGATGAGCCCTCAGGATGGATACAAAAAAGCAGGAGAATTCTTTAATAACTCCATGTCAGGGAGAACAATGTATGTTATTCCTTTCTCAATGGGCCCTGTTGGTTCACCGTTTAGCAAAATAGGAGTAGAACTGACTGACAGTATTTATGTAGTTTTAAATATGAGGATCATGACAAGAATAGGAGACAGCGTTCTTGAAAGTCTTGGAGAAAAAGGCGAGTTTACAAAATGTCTTCACTCAAAAGCTGATCTTGATATAAATAAAAGACTGATTCTTCATTTTCCAGAGGATAATGCTATCTGGAGTGTTGGTTCGGGATATGGCGGAAATGTTTTACTTGGCAAAAAATGCCTGGCATTAAGAATTGCAAGCTATCTTGGAAGAAATGAAGGCTGGATGGCAGAACACATGCTAATTCTTGGTATTGAAAAACCAACCGGTGAAATTAATTACGTTGCTGCTGCATTTCCGAGCGCATGCGGTAAAACTAATCTTGCAATGCTTGTACCACCGGAAGGACTTAAAGTAAAAGGGTATAAAGTATGGACAGTCGGAGATGATATTGCATGGATGAGGGCCAAAGAAGACGGCTCGCTTTGGGCAATAAATCCTGAAGCAGGATTTTTTGGAGTTGCGCCAGGAACAAACAGAAAAAGTAACCCAAATGCTGTGGACACTGTCCAAAAAAATACCATATTTACCAATGTCTTGTTAAAAACGGATGGTACTGTCTGGTGGGAAAGCGGAGACGGAGAAACACCTAAGGAAGGCATCGACTGGACAGGCCAGCAGTGGAGCCCAGGAATGATAGGTGAAGATGGCAAACCTAAAAAAGGTGCAAATCCAAACAGCAGATTTACTGCTCCGGCAAAACAATGTCCTTCAATTTCTCCTCATTTCGAAGATCCTGAAGGTGTTCCGATAACAGCTCTTATTTTTGGCGGAAGAAGAGCAACTGTTGCTCCGCTGGTTTATCAGTCTTTTA
>CAYNMO010000139.1:1274-6664 GCA_964398155.1 uncultured Actinomycetota bacterium
GGAGCACGGGGTATTTGTCGGCTCAATAATGGCTTCTGAGATTACTGCTGCACAATATGGAGCCCAGGGCCTGGTAAGAAGGGATCCTATGGCCATGCTTCCATTCTGTGGATATAATATGGCGGATTATTTTACCCACTGGCTTGAAATGGGTAAAAAAATGGAAAAAGCACCAAAAATATTTCATGTAAACTGGTTTAAAACTGATGAAGCAGGTGAATTTTTGTGGCCGGGATATGGCGAAAATTTAAGAGTTCTCGAGTGGATAATAGAGAGAAGCAATGGAAATATAGATGCCATTGAGTCGCCCATTGGCTACCTGCCTTATAAAAAAGATCTTGATTTAACCGGACTTGATCTTGGCGATGAGGTTATTGAAAAGCTTCTGGATGTAAACAATTCAGTATGGGAAAAAGAAGTAAAGGATATAAGAGAATTCTACGATAAATTTGGTGACAAACTTCCTGTTGAATTGGAAAATGAACTTGATAATTTGATAAAAAGATTAAGCAGGTAATAAACCGGTAAAAATTATACGAGTGATAATTTGGTAAAAATTAAATAAGTAATAATTTATTAAAAAGACCAAAAAATCACTCAATAATTTATATCAGATAGTTTTTTTAAATAACACTGACTGACGCATATGGTACTGCAAGGTCAGTGTTATTTTTTTGATTTATTTAGTCGAGACAGCCTGCTGACTGTTTTTTAAGCAAAACAGAATATGTATTTTAATTATTTGGTTTTTGTCAAATAACTATCCCAAATAGCTTAATTAAAAATATTTTAAGTTTGTTTTTAGTAAATCGTTTAATAAAACTGAATTAATCACCAGTAATTACTTATATATTTTAAAAAATTATTTTTAAAAACTAAAATTCTGATAAATTTTTCTAAAAATGCAGTCTGAAACAACTATAAGTCTCATGCTGTGAAGTTTTGATCGAAATCTTCAGGTTTTTTTATTATACATCCATCTTATAAATTACCAGACCACTGCAGGGCTTTGGATAAAAATAAGTTGATTTTTGAGGCATTATCTTTCCAGACTCAGAAAGTTTTTCAACTGTTTCAATGGAAGGTGCATTTAAAATAAAACATGCGTTATATATCTTGCCATCTTTATCATTTGAAACAGAAACTCCCAGGCCTTCTATTGCTTCAGCTATGGTATGAGTGTATTTTATTTCCGTTATTTCTATTTCTTTAAAAATGATTTCTAAAATAAGTTTATGAAGAATATTTACATCAAGGTATTCAAAATCTTTATCAAAATCATCAATTGTTATTTCAAGATCCTTATAAATTTTTTCCAAAGAATTATTTAAAATCAGCAGAAAGCATTTTTTATCATTGAAACAAACCACAAGTTTTTTTTGATTTGTCCCAGGCATTGCAATAAGTTTATTTTCTATAATTTCCGTGGAAATATCTTCAATTGCCTCAACTGTAAAATATTTTTTAACTTTTCATACAAAAATTTTTGAAGAAACAAATTTTTCAAAATTAACAAGCCTGTGGGTCGGATGAATTAAAATATTATCCTGGTTGCCGGAAACAAATAAAGAAAGAATATATTCTTCCGGTCTGGCATCTATATTTTTTTTATTATTGTCAGCTTCATTTATATCACCGCTGATTATGCTCTCTTTATAAAATCTTGATGTTTCATATCTATGGTGGCCATCAGCAATTAAAACCGTTTTAGGCTCCATGAGCTCTTTAATGCTCTCCATATCGATTTTATTATCTATTTTCCATAACTTAAATTTTAATGAAGAGTCATATTTTACGGTTGTTTCAATTAGCGGCTCACAGGAAGCAGTCTTTTTAAGAATATCAGAAACTTTTTTATCGCTGTCCTCGTACAAAGTATAAATAAATTCAAAATTAGTTCTGCAAGCCTTAAGAAGGCTGAGCCTGTCTTCCTTTGGTTTGGGTAAAGTTTTCTCATGCCTTAAAACTTTACCTTTTCCGTACTCTTCTATTTTAAGAAGGCCAACCAGTCCAAAAAAACTTTTTACGATGTCGTCTTCCGTAAATATTACTTCAATCAAATAAAAGCACTCATCTTTTTCGAAAGCAAGGACACCCTCATTTATCCACTTTTTAAGGATAGCACTGGCATTTTCATATTTATTTTTACTATCAGTTTCTTTCGGAAGGGTAAGAAATGAAAAGTTAAAATTGTTAGAGTCTTTTAGCACTTCATTTAGGGAATTTGAAATAATATCATACGGAGGAGCAAGAACTTCCGAGATATCGCCAATCTTATTTATATCGTATTTCAACCCTTTTAAGGGTTTAATATTTACCATTTATACTCCTTTAAATTTATTTAAAATTGTGTGTAAATTATAGTTACAAAAAATATTATTTTCAATAAATTTGGTCTGATTTTTTTTTTAGTATTTTGAATTTTTTTTAAATCTATAAATAGCTGTATTGTTATTGCTGTTATTTCCATCAGCAAACCATTTAAAAATAAATTTCCAAACAAGAGGACGTCCAATATTTTAAATCTTAGCTGACTGAAACAATTATTTCTCATTATTTAATACTTCTACTAATTAAAAATTAAAATAGTATAATTTGTTTTTTTGATAATATTAAAAATTTGTAACTGTTTGTGACACAGGCAATTTGTGGAGGCTTAAGACTGGCAAATCAGTGTCAGTTTCTGACTTTTATATATTGACCAAAGCCGGCACGGAGTAAGAAACAGAGCTGTCATAAATATTTTATTATTTAACATTTAAATTTTTAATTTAATCTTTAATCAGTTTTTGGCTATTGGCTCAGTTTTTAATTAACTTTATATTTAAAACAAACTAAAATATTTTTAATCATGTTGTTTTGGCTGGCTGTTTACCATAAACAGATTAAATAATTATTTAGCAAGCAGACAGGGAAGGCAGAAATGGAAATAGAAGTAATTCAAAATGTTATGCAATACAATAAAGATGAAGCTGAAATCAACAGAGCATTATTTAAGCAAAATAAAATTCTTGTTATTAATCTTCTTTCTGCCCCGGGGGCTGGCAAAACATCGCTTATTATTGAAACCATAAAAAGACTTGAGCCGGAAATTAAAATAGGTGTTATAGAAGGAGATATATCATCAACTCATGATGCCCAAAAAATCAAAAAATTAATCAGCTCTGTTGTACAGATTAATACCGGAGGGACATGTCACCTTAATGCATCGATGGTATCCCATGCTCTTAAAAAGCTTGATATTGCAAACATAAATATATTGTTTATTGAAAATGTCGGGAATCTCATCTGTCCTGTTGGTTTTGACCTGGGGGAAGATTTTAAAATTGTTTTGTCTTCCATAAGTGAAGGAGACGATAAACCTGTCAAATATCCCAAGATTTTTATAAAAGCAGATCTTGTTTTGCTTAACAAAATGGATATGGCAAATTACAGTGATTTCAATATGATATTTTTTAAAAAGAAAATAAAAGAATTAAATAATTCGATTAGCATTATGGAGCTGTCATGCAAATCTCAGGAAGGGTTGGAAGGTTGGACTGACTGGCTCAAAAAACGTTTTACAGAAAAGCTGGATACCAAAAAATAACTATTAAAACAGTTGTCCTTTGTAAATTATATTGTTTTAGCCAGGTGTAAATGTTTTATAGATATATTTCATGTTTTCTTTAAACAAAATAATGCCCAATATCCGGACTATATAATAGTTGTTACAAACTTATTACAAATAATCTTAAAAAATATTGCCAAATCATTTTGATAATGTTAATATATCGTGATTTTTCAAATAATTTAAGATTTGGAAGTTAAAAGAAATTATCGAAATATCTATAAAATACTTTTTAGGCAATAAGACAAAATGACTGATAATATCAAAAAAACTGAGATTAGCAAAAAAGAAGAAAAAGAAAAAAATTCCTCCGGCTTAAGCGGTGGAGGTTTGAATTCCCTCGAATTTGTTTCGCACGAGCTAAAAGGCATTCTTGGCTCAACAATCCTGTGCGTATATTCAATTAGAGATGGTTTCCTGGGTATGCTTAATTTTAAGCAGAGAGCAAGTATTGAAACTACCATCAGGAATTTAAGAAGGCTTGAGTCCACAATAAAGGACTTTCTGGATATTGCAAAAATTGAAGAATCTGAGTTGAAAGTAAAATTAACATCAGTAAACATGTATGAAGATGTTCTAAAAGAAGTTGAGGATACATTTCTTTCTGAAATATATGAAAAAAGAATGCTGCTGCAAAATAATGTACCGAATGATCTTGTTATTAATACAGACAGGCTTTTAATGATTACAATTTTTAATAATCTGATAAGTAATGCCATCAAGTATGGTGTTACCGGAGGACATATTGAAATAGTCTGCGAACTTAATCCCAAAAACATAAAATTTTCAGTCTACAATGATGGGATTCCGATAAACGCATCTGACAAAGAATCTTTATTTAAAAAATTTTCAAGGATTGAAACAGAAAATAACAAAAAAATTAAAGGAACAGGCCTGGGTCTTTTTATAGTTAAAAATATTGTAGAAAGTCTTGGCGGAAAGATTTGGATGGAGTCAAAAGAAAATGGAAATATTTTTATTTTTGAAATTGAAAGGGGATAACGCAGATGGCTAAGCCAATAGAGAATCTGAAAAAAATCAAGAATGAAGCCATACAGGATCTTATTAAAAACGGGCTTCTTTCTTCCACTCGTATTTATATAGGTATGTCTACCTGTGAAATAGCGGCTGGCAGCAAGGAAATATGGAATGCTTTTGAAAAAGAAATAAATGAAAAAGGAATCAAGGATGTACAGTTAAAACAAAAAGGATGCGAAGGCAGATGTAATCTTGAGCCTACTGTAGAAGTTTTGCAGACCGGGAAAATACCATTTAAGTATGTCAATGTTGACGGCGAGATGGTGCAGGAGATAGTAAACAGACATCTTGTTTCAAATGATGCAGAGTATGGAACCAGAAGAGACAATATGATGACCGATCCTTTTATGCTGACAGACAGGTCGAAATTTATTTTAGGAGATGTTGATTTCTTCAGCAAACAAAAAAGAATAACTCTTAGAAACTGCGGAATCATAGATCCTGACAGCATGGATGATTATTTATCTGTCAGAGGTTACGAAGCTCTTGCAAAAGTACTTGAAAAATATTCGACAGAAAAAGTAGCTGATGAAATTGAAAAATCAGGTCTTAGAGGAAGAGGCGGCGGAGGATTCCCAACTGGATTAAAATGGAAGTTAGTATCAAAAGAGCAAAGTGCCGAAAAATATGTAATATGCAATGCCGATGAGGGCGACCCTGGCGCATTTATGGACAGAAGCGCACTTGAAGGAGATCCTCATATTGTAGTTGAAGGCATGATAATAGCGGGATATGCAATTGG
>CAYNMO010000140.1:0-842 GCA_964398155.1 uncultured Actinomycetota bacterium
TATTGATATTCAATTAACTCTTCTCCGGAAAATTTAACCCTCATTAATGGGAAAATAATAAAAATAATTAATATATTAAATATGGGCTTTAATAATAAATCCATTCCCAAACTGACAAAATCTATTTTATAGCTGAACAAATAGTAGATGAAGCTGATTATTATTATATTAATCTCTGTAAGTATAAAAACTACAAGAATATAGCTTATAAGTTTTATTTTTAACCCAGATTCCAGCAGTCTGCCTATTATAAAAGCACTCAATGCAAGAATTAAAGGAGAAATGCCGATAATGTTACTGGATAGAACATCAAAAACAAGACCGGCAAAAAAACCATACAGCATTCCTGCAATCATGCCGTTTTTAAAAGTCAAAGCAGTAATGGCAACAATAATAAAGTCAAAATTAAGATAATTTAATTTCAGCTGCTCGCCAAAAACAACCTGCAATATTAAAAAAAATATCAATAAAAAAAAATCAATAGTTCTGTTGAAAATTTTCATAAACTAAAAAATAAGATTATCGTTTTTATTATTCTTTTACCATTCCAGGATTACAAGAACATTTTCAATTGATTTAAAATTAACAAAAGGCTCAATTTCTATTGTTTTGTAGGGATTGTTTTCAGAATCTGATACTTTTCTGACTATGCCTATTAGAATTTCCGGTGGTATATATTTTCCAAACTCGGAGGTCATTATTATATCGCTTGAATAAACCAGATCTTCTTTGGGAATATAATTAAGTATTATTGTTTTACCTGCACTGCCTTCAACTATCCCAAGACTTCTCGAGGACAGAAGTCTTGCACCCATACTCATCTGAGGATCATTTAACAGTCT
>CAYNMO010000140.1:852-6652 GCA_964398155.1 uncultured Actinomycetota bacterium
GCATGAATTGCTTGCACTTAGAGTTACGATACCTATAAAGCCTTTGTCGTTTATTACTCCCATTCCTTCAAGAACTCCGCTGTTTTTACCGACATTTAGGGTTACTTCAGATTCCCATTTTCCTTCATTATAACCTATTACTTTTGCGGAGGTGGTTTTGTAATCATTCCTTTGCTTTATACCAAGAAGCTGCCTGAGAGAATTATTTTCAATTTTTAAATTAATGTTTTCAGTATAATCATGAAGAAGTCCTGACTTTTCCAGCTCAAGCAGTTTTATCTTTTGCGTGAGACCGAAAAAATTCTTCACATTATCAATTCCTTTTATAAGAGGCTGAAAGACATTGAATATTTTTTCCTGAAGCGGTTTAAAAATATCAAATGTCTTTATTTTAAAATTTTTTATAAAATCAGCATCTTTAAAACTTGCAGTAATAATTATAATGCAGATTATTACGATCACACTTATAATAATTATGCTTTTTAAACTGTTCCTTGTGGATGCCATTTATCCAGCTAAAATCTTCAATTTTTGTAATCCTGTCAGTGCTTTGCATATTTTAGATATTTTTTAAGAGTTGCAAAATCTTCAGAGCATCTGCCAGCCCCTAAGGCAACTGAAGCAAGTGGATCATTTGCCAGATATACCGGGCAGTGAGTTTCCCTGCTCACTCTTTCTGTAAGACCCTTAAGTAAAGCGCCGCCGCCACTTAAAACTATTCCTCTTTTCATGATGTCTGAAGCAAGCTCAGGAGGAGTAACGTCCAATACCTCAATTACTGAGTTAACAATATCTGCTATTGTTTTCTCCAGTGCTTTTCTTATCTGCTGACTTGTAATAATTATTGTTTTTGGCAGACCGGTAACAAGATCTCTTCCGTTAATTTCAAGTTTTTCCTCATTTTCAAGTGGAAATGCCGATCCTATTTCAATTTTTACTTTCTCGGCACTTCTTTCACCCAGAAGCAGGTTGTGTTCTTTTTTAAGATAATAGGTAATTGCTTCATCCATTTCGTCTCCGCCTATCCTTAGAGACTGGCTTACAACGATTCCTCCCAAAGATATGACAGCAACTTCAGAAGTACCGCCCCCAATATCAACAATCATGGAACCGGTTGGCTCATTTACAGGAAGCTCTGCTCCTATAGCTGCTGCCAGGGGTTCTTCAATTATATATGCTGCTCTTGCACCTGCCTGTTCAGTGGCCTCTATTACTGCTTTTCTTTCGACAGCAGTTATCCCTGAAGGCACGCATATAACGATACGAGGTCTTGCAAATGCAACATTTTTATGAACTTTTTGAATAAAATACCTAAGCATTTTTTCTGTTGTTTCAAAATCTGCGATAACTCCATCTCTAAGCGGCCTGATGGCAACAATATTTCCGGGTGTTCTTCCCACCATTCTCTTTGCTTCTTTACCGACAGCCAAAATTTTATTTGTATCTTTGTCGATAGCAACAATCGACGGCTCGTCAAGAACTATTCCCTTGCCTTTTACAAAAACAAGAGTATTTGCAGTTCCCAGATCTATCCCCATATCTCTTCCTACAATATTTAGAAAAAAATCAAACATTAATTCTCCTTAGCTGCTATTAAATTCTGTTAAAAATTATTTAAGTCATACCCAAATCTGTTTAAAATATTTAAAAACCTGTAAATGGGCAGCCCTGCAACATTAAAAAAACACCCTTTTATTTTTTTTACCAAAAACGAACCATAGCCTTCAATATTATATCCACCGGCTTTGTCAAGAAAATATTCGTTTGCCAGAAAATGCTCTATATCTTTACTGTTTAACTTCCGGAAAGTCACTCTGGTTTCTTCAAAACCTGTTTCTGTTTTGTCGTTAATATGACTATACACGCTCACTCCTGTAAAAACACTATGTGTTTTCCCTGAAAATGTGCCTATAAAATCTCTTGCCTCTTCTATGTTTTTTGGTTTAAAAAAATATTTATTTTCAAAATAAACAATTGTATCAAAACCACAAATAATCATATCGCTGTAGTTATCTGCACTGAAAACATCAGTTCTGTTAATTTTAACATAATCAGCAACATTTTCAGATTTTTTTATACTATTTTTAATTACAGTAGTACAAGGGTCTTCAAACTTCTCCTCAATGCAGTCAATAGGAGGCATTGCTTCAAAATTAATTTTAAGCAAATTTAAAATGCCTGACCTGCGGGGTGAAGCAGACGCTAAGATAAGTTTTATTTTTTTATTTTCTTCTAAAAACATCAGCCAGTAAAAAAGCAAGAAGCAGACCTATTATGGCACCAAGAGTTACATTTAAATGAATACCAAAATTTACGTCAAATAAATATAAGTTAAGGTTTATACCATCTGTTCCTACCTTTAAACCCTGATCAAGTATAGGAACAATATCCTTAAGGACATGGCCAAGTATTGCCCCTAATATACCTCCGATTAATATTATAAAAAAAACAACAACGCCTCTTCGTCTCAAAATTCAACCTTATCTAAGAAATATGTAAAATAATAAATTATTTTTAATAATGCCTTCCTGAAAAAATAACAATATACCTTAATATTGCATTTTAAACAAATAAGCAGACTTAAAAAAATTACAGATAATTTCCGAAAAATATGTTTATTTCTCTTTGGGCATTTTCGGAGCAGTCAGAGCCATGTATTGCATTAAAGGTAATGTCGGAACCATGATCTCCTCTGATTGAGCCGGGGGGTGCTTTGGCTGGATCTGTAGGACCCATTATGCTTCTGCATTTTGATATTGCATTTTCACCCTTTATTATCATTATGATAGAGGGACCACTTGTCATATAATCTACCAGTCTGTCAAAATATGGCTTGCCTTCATGCTCATTATAATGAGAATATGCAATAGTTTTGTTTATCTCAAGAACTCTGATTCTTTCAATTTCAAGCTCTGCTCTTTCAAATCTTGAGATTATATCTCCGACTACCTTCTTTTCAACTCCGTCGGGCTTAATAATTATAAGGCTTTTTTCACAGTTTTTGGCAGTACCTGCAATTTCATGAGTTCTTTTTTTATTTTCCTCCAATATTTCCTTCCTGTTTCCTGTCTGTGTTTTTAGGTTCAAAACATCCTTCCCTGTTAATGATCAAATCTGATATAAATATTTTTTAATAATCAGCTCTTGTTAAATAACTTAATATTTTAGTGAGTTATTCGTCTAAATCAGACTTATAACTTTCCTGATTAGACAATTACAGCTAATTGTCTACCAAAAAATAATTAGTTAACGGTGAATAACTCAGTTTTTTGCAAATTATTTATCAAAATTAAGCTTAAAATATGTTTGACCAGACTGCTTTAGCTAATTATTCACCAGAGACTAATTAATTAATTTTGTTAATTAACTCAGCTTTTACTGGGTAATAATTTTAAAATAACCTTAAAATGCACCCAAATTAATAATTTTTACTGATTGCTCAGCAAAAAACTAATTGCAGAGCCAGATACCTTATCTCGAAGACTTGCAGTAAGGACATATTTTCCAATCCAGATTCATTGGCTTGCTGCAGCTTACACAGGAATTCTTTAATTTTTTCCTGCAATAAGGGCATATTAAAAAATCTTCTTTGGTGTCTTTACCGCACGCCGGGCATTTTATACTGTTGCCGTCAAGAAGCTGCTCTGCTTTTCTGATTTCAAGATCTCTCTCAACAACATCATCAATAAATTCAGGTGGTCTTAAAATAAGATACAAAAGCAACCCGATATAATTAAAGATAAAAACAACTATTGCCCAAAAAGGTGCGGGCGCATTTCTTAGTCTGGCATCCCGGTACGTCCAATAAACAAAGGACAGCCATATAATTATCAGCATAAAAATAATCCCGTAGAGCATATATTTCCAGATGGGATTTGTAAAAAATGCTATTACATTATTTACATACTTCAGTATGTCCATCAATCCTCCAAATCATTATATTTAAAACAAAAAAAATCCACCCTCTAAATTGCAAAAAATAGCACGCAGGCAATTTTAACAAAAATATTCTGATTTAACAAATTCGAGGTTGGTTATTGAACCCGTTATACATATAATATCATTATTTAAGGCAATGTTTAAAGAATATTTTATTGAGTTTTCAATATTATCAATCTTATAAATGAACTTTGGACTATTGCCGCCCTCTTTTTTTATTTTTTTAGACTGTCTTAAAACTTCTTCTTCAAGCAGTGTTATTTCAAGGCTTCTTTCCGAATAAGATGAAGTCAGTATTAATATATCACACACCGGTAACACAGTTTTTATCATCTCAATATACTCTTTGTCTTTTAATACCGAGAAGATAATAATTTTTCTGCTGCTTTTAAAGTAATTATCAAGATTTGCCGCCAGATTTTTGATGCCCTCAGGATTATGGGATGCATCTGCAATAAATACCGGACTCGTTTTCATTAATTGAAATCTTCCGGAAATATTAGTGCGCGTGAGACCTTTGTTTATTTTTTTAGCGTCCAGCTTACTATCTAAAAACAATTCGCTAAGTGCCGTTGCCAGACAAAGATTTGATTTCTGATAATCTCCCGGAAGAGGGAAAATTATGTTTTCATAAGTGGCGTAAATCCCTTTAATATCAGCACTAAATCCATCAATACCGTCTTTATTAACTGATTTGACTGCAAAATCACGTCCTGCTTTATATAAATGGGCTCCGGTTTCTTTTGTTTTTTCTTCAAGTATTTTTAATACAACCGGATCAGTGCTTGAAGTTGCTGCCCTGCATCCGCTTTTTATAACTTCGACTTTTTCTCTGGTAATTGCTTCGATTGTTTTACCAAGAATAGCTGTATGCTCAAGGCTTACTCCCGTTAATCCCGCAACCCTGGAACAGGCAGCGTTTGTAGCATCCCATCTGCCTCCCATTCCGGCCTCCAGAACCATTAAATCTAATTTTTCTTTATATGCACCATGAAACATCATTGCTGTAAGTATTTCAAACTGAGTCATTTCCCCGTCCAGATTGATTTCATTTACTTTCTCAATAAAAGGAAATATTTCTTCAAACACCGCAGTAAAATCATTTTGTGATATGTCGCTTCCTCTGATGGATATTCTCTCAGTATAGGAGTGAATGTGAGGCGAGATATAATAGCCTGCACTAAGGTTGTGTGAATTTAATATGGCGGACGTTATTTTGGCAGTTGATGTTTTGCCGTTTGTCCCAACGACATGAACAAATTCAATCTTTTTATGAGGACTCCCAAGCAGATCAAGTATCCTGTTAATCCTTAAAAGATTTGGTTTTATTCCAAAAACCAGTGTATTGTCCAGATATTTACAAACTTGGTGATAATTCAAAGCAATTCCAGACTGCAGCTATTTCTTTAATTTGTTAACAGCAACCAGCTCTTTTTCCAAAGAAGCCATGCTTTCCCCATAAACCGAAGCCTTGTTTTTTTCCTTTTCAATTATTTCACTTGGGGCTTTGGAAACAAACTGAGGATTTGATATTTTTGCCAGTGATTTTTCAAGCTCAATACTTATTTTTTTTATTTCTCCGGTTATTCTTTTTATTTCCAGCTCAACATTTATTGACTCTGCCAAATTGGCATATATTTCAAAATCTTTTAAGGAAGTCTTTATGCAATTATCGGGCTGCGAAGGCAATGCAAAACTGATTTCATCTGTTTTGCATAATAATTTTATATATTCCTCATTTTCAGAGAGTATTTTTGTATCAACGCTATCCTGTATTTTGGAAATAAAATAAATCTTTATCCTGCTTGCTGGGTTAACTTTGTGCTCTGATCTTATTTTTCTTATCTCGCTAACTGTTTCA
>CAYNMO010000141.1:0-5885 GCA_964398155.1 uncultured Actinomycetota bacterium
GAATTTTTTTTAAATTCATCTTCGTAATCCTGTTTTTGCAAATAGCATCCATTGTTACTATTTAAAGAATATATGCTTAAAAGTTCATTTATTTCAATTTTGATCCTGTCAGGATTTAAAAGAAGATAAAAAACCAAATAGTCATGGAAGACACCCTTAAGTTCTATGCCATGGTTTTTTAAATATTTATATATTGACTTAAGATCAATACCTGATTTTATTATGCTTTCATTTTCGAGCATATTTCGCAAAGCTTCCAGATATTTTTCATTATTGAAAAATTGCGAATCAAAAACATAAGGGTTTTCTTTTGAATTAAATATTACAAGATCTTTTGAATAATTGATGCCATATGAATTTTTATTTGCAGAATTATCAGAAAGAGCCAGGTAAATTTTGCCGGATGAGTTATTTAAATAATCACCAGTATCAAAATTCAAATCAAAAACAATGCATTCGGATTCATTGGAATCCTTGCTCTCGACTGCTGTTTGAGTCTGGACGCCATGTTCTGCTTTTTTGTTTTTAATTTCCGGTAATATTGCGGCATTGCTATAAATTGATATTTTTTTCATCCTTTCCTTTAAGGAACGGAATTCCAGACTTGTAAATATTTTTTCGACTTCCTCAAAATTAACATCAAGAAGCTTTTTGCCCATCGGTTCAAAAACATCCAGATTTAAGTCTGTGACAAGTTCTGTCAGCTTTCTGCTGTCAATGGCAGCTTTTCTATTTTCGGAAAGAAGCTGCCTTATCCTGTCACTTTTAATGTCATGCAGATGCTCATATATTCCTTCTATGTTTTCGAATTTATTTAGTAATTCAACAGCAGACTTTGGACCTATTCCTTTTATACCAGGTATGTTGTCAGAAGAATCCCCCATTAGCGCCAGCAGGTCTTTAATTTTCTCGGGAGGCACTCCTAATTTTTGTATTACTTCCTCTTTACTGTAAGTTATAGTATCAGTCATGCCTTTTCTGAGTGCCATAACTTTTATATTTCCGCCAACAAGCTGCAATATATCCTTGTCCCCTGAAACTACCAGCACTTCAGTAAAGTCGTCTTTCAGTTTATATGCAAGGCTCGCTATAATATCATCAGCTTCAAAACCGTCATACTCGATACATTTTATATTTAATGTCTCCAGAACTTCTTTTATTAATGGGAATTGGGAAATAAGCTCATCGGGCATTTTAACTCTTTGGGCTTTGTATTCTTTAAAAAGTTCATGTCTGAACGTCGGAGCTTTGCTGTCAAAAGCAGAAATTATATAATCGGGTTTGTTATACTCAATAAGCCTTAAAACCATCGTCGTAAATCCGTATACAGCATTTGTTATTATACCGCCAGAAGTTGCAATTGTCTGAGGCAGTGCAAAAAAAGCTCTGTATGCTATATTGTTGCCATCAATTAATATTAGCTTGTTTTTCATTTTTTATTATTCACTGGTCCTCTGACAATATTAAATAAATTTTTTCTCTATCGCTGTCTTTGCCAGTCCTTTTATTTGTTTTACAGGTACAACAGAGAGTACCACATTTTATTAAATAATTTTACAATAGCAAAATATTTAATTCTTCACAGGACTATATTCCGAATTAAGAATTTGAAAATAAACATGGTAACAATAAAACAGGGACTCACAAGATTGTTTTAAGTTGGACAAGTTTTCGGCCACCTTCTGATATTAACTCCAAATTATTATCTTGAAAAAATGCTGGATAAGGTGTGTTCCTGAGTTATAAGGGCACATGTCTTATTTAATTAATGAGCTGCTTTATTTTATTCCTTTGTTGAACCTGAGCGGGCAAAAAAAACAGCGAGCTTAATAAAATCAGAAATAACTCCTATTCCTGTACCGACAATTATAATCACAAGTACGGCAATTGTTATGGATGGTGCAGCAGCTCTTAAGCCTGCAAGAGGAATGCCTGAAAAATCAAATGGAAATAATTGGAGCAGAGTGGCTGTTGCAGCAGCAAAAAACAGGCCGGATATAATGGCTATTATTTTAACAAGATAAAATCTTTCATAAATAATAAGGAATATATTGCCAAGAATTGAGACTGCAATACTAATTGTAAAAAAAGGAAGCCAGTATTTGATATTATCTGTAAATATAGCAGCAATTTTTACGGTCTCAATACCATTTGTTGTTGTGAAATTATAAAAAGCAATTAATCTGTAAAAATAATTTACGAATATCAGCCAAGCAATGCTGAAAATAACTGCAAAAACATAGCCGGTTATCCTGCCCGCTCGGGGTGACTTGAAGTAATTATCAAATCTGCCATCAAACTCATTTGAGGATTTTTTAAAATCACCTTTACCTAAGGGATCGCATTTTGTACTTTGATTTTCTTTTGTTTTGGAATTTTTTTCTTCTTCTGATTTAATTGTACTTTGCGTATAACTGTTTTCATTTAATTTTTTTTTTAAAACATCGTCTTCCGAAGTTACTTCATCTACCGGTTTATTTATTAATTCTTCACCTGACGATGCTATAATATCTGCGGGGTCATTATTTAAATCTTCGCCTTTTGAGGTACCGTCCTCAGCTGAGCCATTTTTGAAATCTTCATCAGCTTTTTGGTCCATTCCCTGGGACTCCTTTTTTAAATCTTCACCTCTCCAAGAATCGTTTTGTGTTGATTCATTTTTTGAATCTTCATTTTTTGAATCTTCATTTTTCCCTTTTTCTCCTCTGAAATAATCCGAAACACTTTCCCCAAAATCATGCGCAGCACTTCCGACATCCTTAAACTTTCCCTTTACTTCCTCATCTCTAAATCTTGAAGCAAATGTTTTTGCGGATTCCTTCGCGCTTTCACCAAATTCTCTGGCTTTGTTTTTTAACTCAGGATCATTGAAAATTTCAGCAACTGCACTTCCAAATTCTTTCAGCATATTTCCAAAATTTTCAGCAGCTGATTGCTTGTCAGATGGTTTTTCTTCTGCCATATTGATCTCCTGCCCTAAATTTATAATGAAATAATAATATTGGTTAATGCAAATAAAAGCATCTGATAATTTTATATTCTTTATTTATAGCAGACAAGCATAAAAAAATAATAAATTATTTGTAATAGTCCCCATATCATCTTTACCCAAACCTGAGTCCCCTGACTAAAGTTAATATTAACGTTAAGCTGCTGTCGCAAGCCGCATTATATAGTTGAAAAATTATTGACTCTCAAATATTTGTTATTATTTTATCATAAAGAAGAACTATAATTAAATATTAATTCGGCATCAGGCTAAATTCAGTATTTGATTTGTAACCGTATAACTCCATTGGGAAACCATTTTGCTGCTTTTTTAGGCCATTACAGTACTTAAAATTACAATAAATACAAGATAAAACAATTATCAGCAAACAAAAAAATGTAAATAAATTAGAAGAGGGAATCAGGCTGCTATTTTTAGCTGGGCAATAAAATAGTGCTCAGCTAACGGAATTTTGGTAATAAAACAGGTCTAATCCGGGGTATTTTCAATAATTACTTCGAAAGCTGGTTAGATAAAACTTATTTTAGCATTATTGTCATTAAAACATTTTGCAATATTCTTTGCCAATACATAGAAATCGGCAAAAGGAATTACCTCAAAATGATTATATAAGCCGATATTAGGAAATTCATTCCCAGTGGCATTACAAAATGAACATACGGCAAATTAACTTGCGGTGCCAGTAATAAATTCAAGTTCTGGTTTATGCGCTAATAACGTTATTTTTATACAGTCTTTTCTCTGAAATAAGTATTATACTGTGCGGTCCATGCAAAAGATTTGAAATGAATAAGCCCCAGTGGCAGCCCAAATGCATATGGAAGCAGACCCGGCTTTTTAAAAAGACTCCAAAATATCAGGTTCCAGTAATAATGCCTGCCTTCACGCAAAAGACCGAGTATAAGCATTGAAGCAAAAAACCCTTTAATATGGTAAAAACGAACCTTAGGCTTTTTCATTTGTCTGGGCTTGTATTCAGTTAAAAATGTTCTGATTCGGGCATAAAAACACTTTGGGGAATATATAGTCTTCAGCACGTTTCCGTAACCTTCAATCAGTTCATCTTTATCCATATTGGGAATAAAATTCAAAACAGAAAGCTCTGTGTTTTTATCTGAGTGCAATATCCTGTCCGCACTGTCAAGTCTTTGATAAAGCCTTGATTTCGGAGAAACATTAAGCAGGCTGACCATTGCCATAACTATACCGCTTTTTTGGATAAACTCGATTTGCTTTTGAAATATTGACGCTTTGTCGCTGTCAAAACCTATAATAAATCCTGCATTGACTTCTATGCCCAGATTTTGAATTTTCTTAATGGATTCTATTAAATCCCTGTTTTTGTTCTGAAACTTGCCGCATTCTTCAAGGCCATCAGGATCAGGCGTTTCAATACCAACAAATACAGTCGCAAAACCTGCGTCTCTCATTAAGTTCATGAGTTTTAAGTCATCAGCCATATTTATTGAAACCTGAGAGCTAAAGATAAAAGGATATTTTTTTTGCTTCTGCCATTTAATAATAGCAGGCAGATATTCCTTTTTAAGCTCCGATTTATTACCAATAAAGTTATCATCTACGAGAAAAATTGCACCTCTCCAGTTCTGATCATATAAAGCATCCAGCTCTGCTAAAAACTGCTCTTTGCTTTTTAGCCTTGGGTTTCTGCCATTAAGATAATCTATGTCGCAAAACTCGCAGTTGAAAGGGCATCCTCTTGAAAACTGAATACATACAGAGTTGTAATTTGAGAGTTTTACCAAATCCCATGCTGGAATAGGCGATTTTTTTATATCAGGATATTTATATTCTGAAGAATAAGTCTTTTTAAGTTTTCCTTCCTGTAAATCACTTAAAAATTCAGGAAATATGTCTTCCGATTCTCCTAAAACAAAAACATCAACACTAGGAAATTCTTCCCAGCCAATTGTAAAAAGCGAACCACCCGCTACAATCGGTTTGCCCATTTTTTTAACCAGGCTTATTATTTTTTTTGCAGATTCCTTTTGACCTATTATGGAACTTATAAAAACGTAATCAGCCCATTTAATATGCTCATCCTTTAATTTTTCACAATTGAGATCAACAAGCTTTTTTTCCCATTCTTTTGGGATCATCGATGCTACAGTAAGCAAACCCAGTGGTGGATATGCAGATTTTTTTCCTATTATTTTTAATACTTTTTTAAAATTCCAAAAAGTATCTTCATATTCAGGATATACAAGTAAAATTTTCATTTATTATTTAGCCTCACATTTATAATTATTATGTTATTGTTATAATATTATTTTATAATACTTATTAGCATTTTTTAACAAAAAAAAAACAGTTGTGAAACTGCTCAGTAAGTGCTCAAAAAAGTATACGAGTTCACGTAATGAAGATTCGCATAAACCAAGCGTAAAAAAATAAATGTGAGGATAATAAAGCAGAAATCTTAAAAAAATAAATTAACTTTTATTATATTATGGACACACTTATCAAAATATCCTAATGTTTTTACAAATATTATTACATTAATAATAATAATATATTAATCTAAAAAGTCAATGCATTTCGATAAACGCAGCTTCTGGAAAATTGCAGGGCAAAAAATTAATAAAAAGCGGGTTTTATTACTAAAACCCGCTTTTAAAATCATAATCAAGATATTGCTTCAAGAAATTACATAAATTTATAAAATAATTTTAATTAAAGATTACTTTATAAAAATATTTATTTATCAGCAAAGCGATAATAGATCTGACTGATTAAAATATTTAAAATTGCCATATGGCAAATTTATTTTTTTATTAATTTTTCGATTGAAGCATCCGGTCTTGGTATTACATGTACTGAAATAAGTTCCCCAACTCTTTTGGCAGCTGCTGCGCCT